>NZ_JBSFKI010000009.1:0-267185 GCF_053598475.1 Kitasatospora sp. NPDC001119 | reverse complement strand
GGCTCCCAGTAGACGACTGGGTTGATAGGCCGGATATGGAAGCCCTGTGAGGGGTGGAGTTGACCGGTACTAATAGGCCGAGGGCTTGTCCTCAGTTGCTCGCGTCCACTGTGTTGTTCTGAAACAACGACCCGCCCGAAATTTGTCGGGTGTGCGGTTGACAGTTTCATAGTGTTTCGGTGGTCATAGCGTGAGGGAAACGCCCGGTTACATTCCGAACCCGGAAGCTAAGCCTTACAGCGCCGATGGTACTGCAGGGGGGACCCTGTGGGAGAGTAGGACGCCGCCGAACAATTCTTCTAGAGAAGCCCCCGCCGGGTGAACCGGTCGGGGGCTTCTCTGTTGTAGGGTCAACATGCAATTGTCGTCACACGGGACAGGAGGCCCCCCGGGTGGAGGTCCAGGAGACGCGGGTCCAGACCGATCGCGTCCTCACCATCCCCAATATGCTGAGCATGGGCCGGCTGGTCGGTGTTCCGCTCTTCCTCTGGCTCATCCTGTGGCCGGTCTTCGACGGGCCCAACAATGACGGTTGGGCACTGCTGATCCTGATGTTGAGCGGGATCAGCGACTACCTGGACGGGAAGCTCGCCCGCCGGTGGGGGCAGATCAGCCGGGTGGGGCAGCTGCTCGATCCGCTGGCCGACCGGCTGTACGTCCTGTCCACGCTGGTCGGGTTGACGTGGCGTGGGATTCTGCCGTGGTGGCTCACCGCGATCCTGTTGGCCCGTGAGGCATTCATCGCCGGCCTGCTGCCGATTCTGGCCCGGCGCGGTTACGGACCGCTCCAGACGAGTTTCCTGGGGAAGGCCGCGACCTTCAATCTGATGTACGCGTTTCCGCTTCTGCTGCTCGGCAGTGTCGACAGCTGGATCGCTCGGCCGGCCGAGGTGGTGAGCTGGGCGTTCATCTGGTGGGGGACGACCTTGTACTGGTGGGCCGCGATTCTTTACGCGGTCCAGGCGCGGCAGATCGTCCGGGGGAGCACCGCGGGCCCGACGTCCACAGTCTGAGACGTGATCTGAGAGAAGCCCCACGCCTCCTCGGTGCGTCGGACGATACCTTCCGGGTAGAGAACCTTCTGGAACGCTTTGATGGACCTGCCGGTCCACCACCGCGAAGGAGGACGCACCCGTAATGAAAGCCGTTGTAATGGCAGGGGGCGAGGGCACCCGACTCCGCCCGATGACCTCCAGCATGCCGAAGCCGCTGCTTCCGGTCGCCAATAGGCCGATCATGGAGCACGTGCTTCGGCTGCTGAAGCGGCACGGCCTCTCCGACACCGTCGTCACCGTGCAGTTCCTGGCGTCGCTGGTCAAGAACTATTTCGGTGACGGCGAAGAGCTGGGCATGCATCTGACCTATGCCCACGAGGAGACGCCACTGGGCACTGCGGGGAGTGTCAAGAACGCCGAGGACGCGCTCAAGGACGATTCCTTTCTGGTGATCTCCGGTGACGCGTTGACCGACTTCAATCTCTCGGAATTGATCGACTTTCACCGCAGTAAGAACGCTCTGGTCACCGTCTGTCTCACGAGGGTGCCGAATCCACTGGAGTTCGGCATCACGATCACGGACGAGGAGGGGAGGGTCGAGCGGTTCCTGGAGAAGCCGACCTGGGGGCAGGTCTTCTCCGACACGGTGAACACCGGTATCTATGTGATGGAACCCGAGGTCTTCGACTACGTCGCGGCGGGTGAGTCCGTCGACTGGTCGAGTGACGTCTTCCCCCAGCTCCTGAAGGAGGGCAAGCGGGTCTACGGGTACGTCGCCGAGGGCTACTGGGAGGACGTGGGCACCCACGAGAGCTACGGCAAGGCCCAGGCGGACGTCCTGGAGGGCAAGGTCGACGTCGAGCTCGACGGGTTCGAGATCTCCCCGGGGGTCTGGGTCGCCGAGGGCGCCGAGGTGGACCCGGAGGCGGTGCTGCGCGGGCCGCTGTACATCGGGGACTACGCCAAGGTCGAGGCCGGCGTGGAGATCCGCGAGCACACCGTGCTGGGCAGCAACGTGGTCGTCAAGCGCGGCGCGTTCCTGCACAGGGCGGTGGTGCACGACAACGTGTACGTCGGGCCGCAGAGCAATCTGCGGGGCTGCGTGGTCGGCAAGAACACCGACGTGATGCGGGCCGCGCGGATCGAGGACGGCGCGGTGATCGGGGACGAGTGCCTGGTCGGCGAGGAGTCGATCATCGGGGCGAACGTCCGCGTCTACCCGTTCAAGACCATCGAGGCCGGCGCCGTCGTCAACACCTCGGTGATCTGGGAGTCGCGCGGCCAGGAGCACCTGTTCGGGGTCCGCGGCGTCTCGGGCATCCTGAACGTCGAGATCACCCCGGAGCTGGCCGTCCGGCTGGCGGGGGCGTACGCGACGACGCTGAAGAAGGGTGCCACCGTCACCATCGCGCGCGACCACTCGCGTGGTGCGCGTGCGCTCAAACGGGCGATGATCTCGGCGCTCCAGACCTCCGCGATCGACGTCCGCGACCTCGAGAACGTGCCCATGCCGGTGGCCCGGCAGCACACGGCGCGGGGGAGCGCGGGCGGGATCTTCCTGCGGACCACACCGGGTGTGCCGGACTCGCTGGACATCCTCTTCTTCGACGAGCGCGGGGCGGACCTCTCGCAGGCCGGCCAGCGCAAGCTCGACCGCGTCTACGCGCGCCAGGAGTTCCGGCGGGCCTTCCCCGGTGAGATCGGGGACTTGACCTTCCCCTCCAGCGTCTTCGACTCCTACGCGGGAAACCTGCTGCGGACGGTGGACACGACCGGAGTCCGGGAGGCCGGGCTGAAGGTGGTCGTGGACACCGCGCACGGCAGCGCGGGCCTCGTCCTGCCGAGCATCCTGGGCCGACTCGGGGTCGAGGCGCTCACCGTCTCCAGCGGGCTGGACGAGGCGCGGCCGACCGAGGACGCGGAAACGCGGCGGGCCGGCCTGGCCAGGCTCGGTGAGCTGGTCGCCTCCTCGCGGGCGGCCTTCGGGGTGCGGTTCGACCCGGTGGGCGAGCGCGTCGCGTTCGTGGACGAGCTCGGGCGGGTGATCGACGACGACCGGGCCCTGCTGGTGCTGCTGGACCTGGTCGCCGCCGAGCGGCGCAGCGGGCAGGTGGCACTGCCGGTGACCACCACCCGGATCGCCGAGCAGGTCGCCGCGTACCACGGCACCCAGGTCATCTGGACCACGACGACGCCGGACGACCTCGCGAAGGCGGCCTCCGCCGAGGGCACGGTGTTCGGCGGGGACGGGCGCGGCGGCTTCGTGGTGCCCGAGTTCAGCGGGGTGCTGGACGGCGCCGCGGCGTTCGTCCGGCTGGTCGGCCTGGTGGCGCGGACCCAGCTCACGCTGAGCCAGATCGATGCCCGGATCCCGCAGGCGCACATCCGGCGCCGGGACATCGCGACGCCGTGGGCCGCCAAGGGCATGGTCATGCGCTCGGTGGTGGAGGCGGCCGGCAGCCGTCGGCTGGACACCACCGACGGCGTCCGGGTGGTCGAGGCGGACGGGCGCTGGACGCTGGTGCTCCCGGACCCGGCCGAGGCGGTCACCCACCTCTGGGCGGAGGGCCCCGATGACGAGGCCACCGAGGCGCTGCTGGACGAGTGGGCGGCCGTGGTCGACGGAGCGGGACGGTGACGAACCGGGACTGAGCACGATCAGGAGCTGAGCTCGGAACCGCCTCGGACGGCGGGGCGCGCGGCGTGACCCGCGCGCCCCTCTGTCCGTTTTCACATCATTCGGAATATTCCGTCACATTCCGTCATGTGTGCAGCGTGTGTGCAGCTCAGGGGCCGTGCACGGGCCCCCTCGACGACATGGGACGATGGTCTCCATGCCAGCGACGCCGACGCCGAGTGCCCCGAACGGACGGTACAACCGCCCGGACGCCTCGATGTCCTTGCTGACCAACGTGATGGACCACAGCCTGGACGAGGGCTACGCGGAGGCGGCCGCCGCGCGCGGCGGTGCCCGCGACAGCCGGATACCCGGGACCCTGCCGGGGCTGCTGACGCTCGGGGCGGGGCTGGCGCTGGTCGGCGCGGTGGTGACGGTGGGCGCGGTGAACGCGCACAAGGCCGAGCCCTCGCTGGCCAAGGAACGGGACGCGCTGATCCACCGGATCAACGACAGCAACACCTCGGCCGACCGGCTGCAGAAGCAGGTGCAGGAGCTGCGGCTCAAGGTCGACAGCACGCAGCAGCAGGCGCTCGCCTCGGGCGACGCCGATCCCGGCGGGGTGAGCGGGGCCGTGGGCCTGGGCCAGGTCACCGGGCCGGGCGTGAAGCTGGTCCTGGAGGACGCCGCGGGCACGGGCAGCGGCGGCAACGTCGACCCGAGGGCCGGGCAGGGCTTCTCCAACAGCGGCCGGCTGCGGGACCGCGACCTGCAGCTGGTGGTGAACGGCCTCTGGGGATCCGGGGCCGAGGCGATCGCGATCAACGGCCAGCGGCTGACCGCGCTGTCCGCGATCCGGGCCGCGGGCGAGGCGGTGCTGGTGGACAACCGGCCGCTGGTGCCGCCGTACAACATCCAGGCGATCGGGGACGGCTCGAAGCTCCTCACCGTCTTCGAGAAGGACATGGCCGGGCAGTACCTGCGGCTGCTCCAGGAGCAGTACGGCATCAAGTCGACGCTCTCCGTGCAGAAGAACCTGACGCTGCCGGCGGCGGTGGGGGTGACGCTGCGGACCGCGCAGCCGGTGACGCCCGAGGCCTCGCCCCCGGCGACCGCGGGCGCAACGCCGCCGGCCGGAGCCGGAACCCAGGAGAGCCCCGGCGCGTCCGTCTCACCGTCGGCCTCGCCTTCCGCTTCCGCCTCGTCGGCCCCGACCAGCGGTGCTTCCACCGCCAAGCGGCGTCCGCCGACCGGAACCACCAAGACCACGACAGGGACAGGAGCAGCCAGACCGTGATTGCCGTACTGGGTCTTGTGATCGGGGTGGTCGTCGGCCTCTTCGTCCAACCCGAGGTGCCGGACGCCGTCGTGCCCTACCTGCCGATCGCGGTGGTGGCGGCGCTGGACGCCGTGTTCGGCGGCGTCCGGGCGATGCTCGACGGGATCTTCAACGACAAGGTGTTCATCGTCTCGTTCCTGTCGAACGTGGTGGTCGCGGCACTGATCGTCTTCCTCGGTGACCAGCTGGGCGTCGGCTCGCAGCTGTCCACCGGCGTGGTCGTCGTCCTCGGCATCCGCATCTTCTCCAACGCGGCCGCGATCCGGCGCCATGTCTTCCGTGCCTGAGCCGGGCCGCGAGCCCGCGGCGGAGGACGGGCGGGAGGCGGCGGTGGCCGGGGCGGCCGCCGGGAAGCCGGCTGGAGAGCCGGGCGGGAAAGCGGTCGAGAAGGCGGTTTCGAAGCCCGTCCGGGAGGTCGTGGACGCACCTCGGACGGACAGTGCGGCGGACGCGGACGAGGCTGCCGGGACGGCCGGGGAGACGGCCGAGGCCGTGGAGCCCGTCGTCGCCTCGGAGGAGAAGTCTGACGCTAAGGCTGAGCTTGAGGCCGGTTCGGCGCCCGAGCCGACGCTGCGGCTCACGAAGGTCACCGCGCCGGCCCCCGGGGCCGAGCCGAAGACCGGGGCGAAGCCGGAGTCCGCGCCTGCCGCTGAGCCCGAGCCCACGCCCGAGCCCGTGCCGGCCCCGGAGCCCGCGGCGGAAGCGGGGTCCGAGCCGGAACCCGAGCCCGAGCCCGTCGCGGACCGGAGTGCCGGCCGGCGGCGCCTGAAGGCGGCGCTCTGGCCGCCGCGGCTGTCGCGCGGCCAGCTGGTGGTGGCGCTGCTGCTGTTCTCGCTCGGCCTGGGGCTGGCGATCCAGGTGCGGTCGACCAACGACCACCACAGTCAGCTCCGCGGGGCCCGCCAGGAGGACCTGGTGCGGATCCTCGATGAACTGGACAGCCGTCAGCAACGTCTTCAGCAGGAGAAGGCGGAGTTGGAGCAGTCCCTGGCGAAGTTGGAGAACAGCTCCAACCAGGCCAAGGAGGCCCAGGAGCAGACCAGGAAGAAGGCGACGGAGCTCGGCGTGCTCGCCGGCACCGTCAAAGCCACTGGTCCGGGCATCGTACTCACGGTCGATGATCCCCAAGGGCAGGTGAAGGCAGATATGCTGCTGGACACCCTGCAAGAACTTCGAGCGGCGGGGGCGGAGGCGATTCAGATCAACGATGTGCGCGTGGTGGTCAACACCTACTTCACCGACCTGTCGGCCGGTGGGGTGCAGATCGACGGGAAGAAGGTCTCGCAGCCCTACCGCTTCACGGTCGTGGGGAACCCGCAGGATCTGACACCCGCGCTGAACATCCCGGGAGGTGTCGTCCGCACGCTGGAGAGCCACCAGGCGCGGGCGACGATCGCCCAGCAGCAGAAGGTGGTCGTCGACGCCCTCGTGGACCCGAAGTCGCCGCAGTACGCCAAGCCGGCTTCGAAGTGACGGGGCGCCCGGCGAACGGCCCGTCAAGGGCGGGCGGCACCCGCTGCGGGGCGCCGCCGTCACATGGGCGAGACTGGTTCGCACCAGTACGCTCCGGAGCAACAACCGCAGTACCAATCGCCGGAGTACCACTCCAGCGGGCCCGAGCCGCAACGACCGGGCCCGCAGCATGTCCGAGGTTCTCACCCTGCCCCGCGGGCGGGTCTGTCACACGCAAGGGGATTCGCCCGTGAGTTTCTTCTCGAAGTTGTTCGGTCGTAACAAGGGCCGTGACGCCGCCGCCGTCGAGGCGCCCACCGCGCGTCACCGCCGACCGGAGGACGAGCCCGCAGTGCCGGGCATGCGCCCGGCCCCCGAGGCCGCGCCGTACGCAGGTCAGCAGCTGTACCGGGACGGCGGCGCCGCCCAGTACGCGGGGAATCAGGCGGGCTACGGCGCGTCGGTTGACCCCTCCGGCGAGCCGCGCATAGGTTTCCCGTCAGGACCCTCAACCTCTGGTGGAGGGTTTGCCCCGGATCCGTACGCCGGGCACAACCCGTCGGGTGTGCCGCGCCAGGAGGCTGTGAACATGGCTGGCCCCACTCCGTGCCCCAGGTGCGGCAACCGGAACCCGGCCGCGGCCCGGTTCTGTTCCAACTGCGGCGCGGCGCTGCGCGGCGGCCTGCTTCCGGAGGGGGCGGCGGAGACCACGTCGACCATCTCCATCTCCGGCCTGGAGTCGTACGACCCCACCACCACGACCGGCACCGGCGCCACGCCGGCCCTGTCGGCCGAGGTGCTGTCGGCGATCGACGCGCTGCCGCCGGGCTCGGCCCTGCTGATCGTGCAGCGCGGTCCGAACTCCGGCAGCCGGTTCCTGCTGGACTCGGACGTCACCACGGCGGGTCGCCACCCGCAGGGTGACATCTTCCTCGACGACGTCACGGTCTCGCGCCGCCACGTGGAGTTCCGCCGCACCCCGGCCGGCTTCAGCGTCGCGGACGTGGGCAGCCTCAACGGCACCTACGTGAACCGGGAGCGGATCGACGAGGTGCCGCTGAACAACGGCGACGAGGTGCAGATCGGGAAGTACCGGCTGGTGTTCTTCGCCGGCCACAACCGGGGGTACTGAAAACGACGTCGGCAGGAGCCCGAGTGAATACGAATACCCCTTCCTCTTCTCTCGGGGCGGCCACCCCAACCCCGTCCGGTCCGCAGGCGGACCGCGGCGGACGCGGGGTGGTCGCGGGCCCGCGGCAGCCGGTCCGGGCCGAGAGGCCCGTCGGCCGCCGGCGCGGCGGTGACGAGCTGCTGAGCATCGGCGCGGTGCTGGCCTTCCTGCGCGACGACTTCCCCGAGGTCACCATCTCCAAGATCCGCTTCCTGGAGGCGGAGGGGTTGGTCGAGCCGCAGCGCACGCCCTCGGGGTACCGCAAGTTCAGCCCGGCCGACGTCGAGCGGCTGGCCTACGTCCTGCGCATGCAGCGGGACCACTACCTGCCGCTGCGGGTGATCCGGGAGCACCTGGACGCCATCGAGCGCGGTGAGAACCCGCCCGCGCTGCCCTCCGCCGCCGACACCCGGCCCGGGCCGCTGGAGGAGGCGGACCGGGAGCTGGTGGCCGGCGGAGAGGTGCCCTCCGGCGTCCGGCTGGGGCGCGCCGAACTGCTCGCGGCGGCCGAGGCCGGGGAGCCGGAACTGGCCGAGTGGGAGTCCTACGGGCTGGTCGCCCCGGGACCGGACGGCGGCTACGACGGCGAGGCGCTCCAGGTGGCCCGGCTGGTCGCGGAGCTCGGCCGGTACGGGCTGGAGCCCCGGCACCTGCGCGCCATGAAGGCCGCGGCGGACCGCGAGATCGCGCTGGTGGAACAGGTGGTGGCGCCGTTGCGCCGGCACCGGAACCCGCAGACCAGGGCGCACGCGGAGGCCACCGCCCGGGAGCTCGCGACGCTGTCCGTACGGCTGCACGCGGCCATGGTCCAGGCCGGGATGCGGACGCGCGGATAGCGCATGCCGCCCGCGGCGCGCCCTGGCCGCACCGCGCTGACCAGCGGCGTCGGCCCTGCGCTTTCATATCCGGGAGCGGAGCCATAGGGTTGCCTGTGTGAATGAGCTCGACGTCGTGGGTGTCCGAGTGGAGATGCCTTCCAACCAGCCGATCGTGCTGCTGCGGGAGGTCGGGGGAGATCGCTATCTGCCGATCTGGATCGGCCCCGGCGAGGCGACCGCGATCGCCTTCGCCCAGCAGGGCATGACGCCGGTGCGGCCGCTGACGCACGACCTCTTCAAGGACGTCCTGGAGGCGCTCGGCCAGCAGCTCACCGAGGTCCGGATCACCGACCTGCGGGAGGGCGTGTTCTACGCCGAGCTGGTGTTCGCCGGCGGGGTCGAGGTGAGCGCGCGGCCGTCCGACGCCATAGCGCTGGCGCTGCGCACCGGCACGCCGATCTACGGGAGCGAGGAGGTGCTCGCCGAGGCGGGCATCGCGATCCCGGACGAGCAGGAGGACGAGGTCGAGAAGTTCCGCGAGTTCCTCGACCAGGTGTCGCCCGAGGACTTCGGCGGCAGCGGCCCGCAGTAGCGGGGCCCGACCGTGCGGCCTTTCGGCCCATCGTTTTGCCAAAATCCGTCCATCTACCCACACTAGGGGCACGAAAAACCACTCTCCTGAGTGATGTGGTTTGTCTGGCCCGGCGTGGCGATCGTTGACGGGTCATAGGGGACTGCCTACCGTCAGGAGTGGCTGTCCGGGTGGCCGATGCCCGCAGTCGGGTTGCCCGCAGCACAAGTGGACGGAGGCAGGCATGAGCAGCACCGGCGATGACGCGGCCGTGGGAGGCCGGTGCGCCGTGCACATGCCGCGCACCGCTCGCACCGTCACGGATTTCCCCCGGGTCGGCAGGTTCCCGGCCGTACAGGCGGGCCAGCCGGCCATCGAACGGCTGGCCCCGACGTCCGACCTGCTCGGCTTCCGGGGCCCGACGGCCTGTGCGGCGGCCGGCATCACCTACCGTCAGCTGGACTACTGGGCCCGCACCGGACTGCTGGAGCCCAGCGTCCGCACCGCGTACCCGTCGACCAGCCAGCGGCTCTACAGCTTCCGCGACATCCTGCTGCTGAAGATCGTGAAGCGGCTGCTCGACGCGGGTGTCTCGCTGCAGAACATCCGGGTGGCGGTCGCCCACCTCCAGGCCGCCGACCAGGCCGACCTGGCGGGGATGACGCTGATGTGCGACGGCGCGACGGTGTACGAGTGCACGACGCCGCAGCAGGTGGTGGACCTGCTGAAGGGCGGTCAGGGGGTCTTCGGCATCGCGGTCGGAGCGGTCTGGCAGGAGCTGGAGCTCACCCTCGGGCGGCTGCACGCCGAGCGCACCGACACCGGCGAGACGATGGTCGGGCACGACCCGGCCGACGAGCTGGCCCAGCGGCGCAACCGGGCGGTCTGAGCAGGCGTTCGACGGGGCCGCGGGCCCGGACGGGGAACCGTTCGGACCCGCGGCCCCGTCGTGTTCCCCGGTTGACGTGATCGAGGGAGGGCACGTGGGAGTCGGTACCGGCATATCGGGGCTGCTGCGGCGCAGGGCCGGACTGCTGGGGGCCCGGCTGCGGCAGCGGCGGACGCAGCGCAGGGTGTTCCAGGTCGGAACGGTGCTCTGCTCGCTGGCGCTGGCGCCGAGCGCCTGGGTGTGGTTCGCCGCGGGGGACCGGGTGGGCACCGTGGAGAGCGCGCCCGCCGCGCCGGTCGCGGTGGTCTTCGGGGCCGGCCTGTACCAGGGCAAGCCCTCCCCGTACCTGGAGCACCGGCTGGTGGCGGCGGTGGACCTGTACCGGGAGGGGAAGGTGCAGGCGATCCTGGTGACCGGGGACAACGGGCGGGTCGAGTACTCCGAGCCCGACGCGATGTACGACTACCTGACCCGGAACGGCGTTCCCGAGGACCGGGTGGTGCGGGACTACGCGGGCTTCGACACCTGGGACTCCTGCACCCGGGCGCGCCGGATCTTCGGGGTGGACCACGCGGTGCTGGTCAGCCAGGACTTCCACGTCCGCCGGGCGCTGGCGCTGTGCGAGGCGGCGGGGATCCGCTCGTACGCGGTCGGGGTGCCGGAACTGCACGACGCGACCTGGCTGTACGGCGGGCTGCGGGAGGTCGCCGGGGCGGGCAAGGCGGCGGCCAACGCCTGGCTGCGGCCGGACCCGGTGTTCCTCGGACCCCGGGAGGACGGTATCCCGAAGGCGCTGGCGGAGGCCGCGAAGCAGTAGCGACGGGGGCCGGGAGCGGGGCCTCCGGCCCGGTTCGTACGCACTGTCGGACCCGTACGCGATGATCGGCGGGTGCGATCTCTGCCGAGCATCATCCACCTCGACATGGACGCCTTCTTCGCGGCGGTGGAGCAGGCGGCCAAGCCCAGCCTGCGCGGCAAGCCGGTGGTCGTCGGCGGGCTCGGCGGACGCGGGGTGGTCTCCACGGCCTCGTACGAGGCGCGCAGGTTCGGGGTGCACTCGGCGATGCCGATGGCGCAGGCGCGCCGGCTCTGCCCCAACGCGGCCTTCCTGGCGGGGCGGTTCGAGGCCTACCGGCAGAACAGCGAGATCGTGATGGGGCTGCTGCGGCAGCTCTCCCCGCTGGTGCAGCCGCTCAGCCTGGACGAGGCCTTCGTGGACCTGGAGGCCGGCCCGTACGGACCGGCACTGCTGGAGGCGGACCACGAGACCGGCGAACGGCTGGTCCTCGCGCTCGCGGAGGACCTGCGGGCGGACATCCAGCGGTCGACCGGGCTGACCGGCTCGGTCGGGGCGGCCGGGTCCAAGCTGATGGCCAAGATCGCCTCCGAGCAGGCCAAGCCGGACGGACTGGTCATGATCGAGCCCGGGCAGGAGCGGGCCGTGCTCGGCCCGATGCCGGTGCGGGCGCTGCCCGGGATCGGGCCGGCCACCGAACAGGTGCTGCGCCGGGCCGGGCTGAGCACGGTGGCCGACCTCGCGGAGGCGGGGGAGGCGGAGCTGGTGCAGCTGGTCGGGCGGGCTCACGGCGCCGGGATCTTCCAGATGTCCATAGGGCTGGACGAGCGGCCGGTGATCGCCGACCAGGACGCCAAGTCCGTGTCGGTGGAGGACACCTACGAGGTGGACCTGGCCGACCGGGAACGGGTGCTGCGCGAGGTGGAGGCCCTGGCCGGCCGGTGCGTACGGCGGCTGCGGGCGGCCGGGCGCTCGGGGCGGACGGTGGTGCTCAAGGTCCGGCGGTTCGACTTCTCGACGCTGACCCGCTCGGAGACGCTCGGCGGGCCCACCGACGACGAGGCGGTGATCACCGCGACCGCGCGCCGGCTGGCCGAGCAGGTGGAGATCACCGGCGGGGTCCGGCTGCTCGGCGTGGGCGTCGCCCAACTCGCCGACTACACCCAGGAGGACCTGTTCGCCCAGGCGCTGCGGGAGGAGGCCGCGGAGCACGCGGAGGCGGCGGCCGAGGCCGAGGAGGCCGAGGCGGAGCCGGAGGCCGTCGTGGTGCGGCGGTGGGTGCCCGGACAGGACGTCCGGCACGAGGAGTTCGGTCCGGGCTGGGTGCAGGGCAGCGGCGTCGGGAGGGTCACCGTACGGTTCGAGACGCCGTGGGACGGGCCGGGGCGGGTACGGACCTTCGCGGTGGACGACCCGGCGCTCGAACCGTCCCGGCCGCTGCCGCTGCGCCGGGACGAGGGGCCGGACGAGGGGCCGGACGGTGTGTCGGAGGGGAACGGCGGGCCGGGGGAAGGAGCCTGAAACGCGAAGCGGCCCCACCCGGTGGGGGAGTACCGGGTGGGGCCGATCACCGTGCCGGACCCCGTGCGTTCGTGATGCCCTCACGATGTACGGGGACCGGGCCCCGCGCCCTGTCCCTGAGCGCGGGGGCCGGACGCCTCGTCAGGCGTCGGTCTTGACCAGCTCGGGGCTGGAGTCCTGCTGGGCCGAGCCGCCGACGACCGTCGCGGTGGCGGCCGACTTGGTGCCGCGGATCAGGAACGGGACGACACCGGCGACGACGCAGACCACGGCCGCGGTCCAGAACGCGTGCTTGTAGGCGTCCAGGGTGGGCAGCGACAGCGGGATCTGCGGCGGCAGCTTCATGGTGTCGCCGGTCAGGATGGCGGCCATGACGGCGGTGCCGATCGCGCCACCGACCGTGCGCAGCACGGAGTTCATGCCGTTGGCGATACCGCTCTGCTCGACCGGGACGGCGCCGTTGATGTAGGCCGGCATCGCGGCGAAGGCGAGGCCGACACCGAGACCGAAGATCGCCGAGGCGGTGTAGATGTCGCCCTCGTGCCCGTGGCGCACGGCCAGGTAGGCCATCGCGATGGCGCCGAGGACGCCACCGAGGACCAGCGGCAGGCGCGGGCCGCGACGGGCGATCAGCAGGGCGCCGACCGGGGCGGCGACCATCGAGCCGATCGCGGACGGCAGCAGCAGGAGGCCAGCGTGCAGCACGCTGGCGGTGAAGCCGTAGTGGGTCAGCTTCTCCGGGGTCTGGGCGAAGTTGCTGATGACCATGAAGGAGCCGTACATGCCGAAGCCGATGAGCAGGCCGGCCACGTTGGTGAAGGCGACGGCCGGACGGGCCATCATCTTCATGTCCACCAGCGGGTGCGCGACCTTGGTCTCGATGATCCCCCAGATCAGGGCGACCACGGCGGCGACGGCGAACAGGCCGAGCGTCTTGTTGGAGGTCCAGCCCCAGTGGTTGCCCTGGCTGACCGCGACCAGCAGCGCGGAGAGCCAGCCGGCCAGGGTGAGGGCACCCAGCGGGTCGGCGCCGCCCTCCTTGTCGGTCACCGGGTCGGTCGGGACGCGGAAGGCGACCAGGGCGATCGCGATCAGGCCGAAGACCAGGCCCATCCAGAAGATCGACTTGTAGTTCCAGTGCTCCAGCAGGAGACCGGTCGCGACCAGGCCGAGGCCGGAGCCGACGCCCATCGAGGCGCTGATGGCGGCGACGCCGCCGGTCACCTTCTGCTTGGGCAGCTCGTCACGGACGATGCTGATCGCCAGCGGCAGGACGCCACCGCCGGCGCCCTGGAGGACACGGGCGACGACCAGCCAGGTGAAGGAGTGGGTGCTGACCGCCAGCGCCGAACCGGCGACCAGGCCGGCCAGCGAGATCAGCAGCATCGGCTTGCGGCCCCGGAGGTCGCCGAAGCGGCCCAGGAGGGGAGTCAGCACGGCTGCGGAGAGCAGGTTGGCGGTCATCAGCCAGGTGACGCTGGACGCGGAGACGTGCAGTTCCTTGGCCAGCGAGGGCAGGATCGGGACGACCGCGGTCTGCACCACGCTGAACGACAGCATCGCCAGGATGAGGGCCGGCAGGACCCGGGCGCTGCTCTGCTTCTCGGCCGCGGTGGTGGGCTGTGGTGCCTCACTCACGGTTGCTTCCTCCCGTACATAGTGAATGAACTGAAGTAACCATGCAGGGAGATACTTCAGAGTGTCAAATATCGAGTGGTTAAGTTTTGGCAAAGGTGAACGGTCGGGTACGTGACAAGGGCCGTGGTGGGGGTGGCGGGGGCGGGGAGGGGCGTCTGCGGTGGGTGTGCGAGAGGGGCCCCGGACGGTGTCCGGGGCCCCTCTTCGCGGGTGGTGTCAGACGAGCGGGCGCAGTGCGGCCGGGCGGGGTGAGTCGGTGGCGGGGGGTGAGGCGGGGGGCGGGGTCGAGCCGGCCGGGGAGGTGTTCTGGGTGGCGGTGGTGTCGTGGACCTCGACGTGCTCGCGGCGGAGCTCCTCCCGGACCACCTCCTCCGTCGTGTAGCGCTCGACGACCAGGCGGACCCGCTCGACGGGCGCGAGGTACTTGCGGACCACCGCGCGCTCCTCGCGGAGGGTGACCTCCTCGACGGCCTCGGCGATGTCCTTCTCGCTGAGCGTGGCGCGCTCGGCGTCGCTGACCGGCATCCGCTCGACCCGGACGCGCTCGTGGACCACCGGGATGCGGCGCTCGACCTGTTCGGTCGTCACGTACTTGCGCAGCTTCGCGGTGCCGAGGGTGTGCCACTCGGTGGTGACCTCCAGCCGCTCCTCGCGGCAGGTGATCTCGACCGGGCCGCTGGGGGCGGACGGGGCGCCGTCGGCGTGCGCGGCGCCGACGGTCGCCGCCGGGGCGGGCGTAGACGCGGGGGCGGGCTGCGACTGCGGCCTCGGCTCCACGGTGGGTGCGACGGGGGCGGCCGCCGGGGTGGCGGTGGTGGCCTCGGGGGTGCTGAGCATCCGCATGTCGGCCTCCGGGGCGGTTCTGGTGCTGTCGGCGACCGCGGCGGTGACGGCGGCGGTGGGCGGGGCGGTGGCGACGGGGGCTCTGGCCGGGGCGGGCTCGGGAACGGGCTCGGGGGAGCGCTCGGGGGTGTGGAACGTGAGCGACTTCGCCGGGGCCGCCGCGGTCGTCGTGGCGGCGGCGGCCGCCGCCGTGGTGCCGAAGTCGAGGTCGGCCTGCCTGGGCCGGCTCCCGTTCTCGTGGCTCGGGCGGCCGTCCATCGGGGTGTCGAGCCCGTAGTAGCGGTACAGCTGGAGCTCCTGGGCGGGGGACAGGTGCTGGCCGACGCCGAAGTCCGGCGACTCCTTCACCAGCGACTTGTCGTACGGCACCCGGAGCTCGTCGCCGGCGAACTCGCTCGTGGTCAGCGGGACGAAGGCGTCCCGACCGAAGATGCCGGTCCGGACCGCGGCCCACTCGGGCCGGCCGGTGGCGTCGTCCAGGTAGACCTCGTCGACCGTGCCGATCTTGTCTCCGTTGCGGTCGACGGCCTTGTGACCGATGAGGTCCCGGGGGTCGATGTCGGTCTGCACTCTTTCCTCCCGTGCGCTGAGCTTGCGGAACTCCCGCAGGAAGGCGGCCGGAGCACCCGTTCCGTCCGCCACTTCACACCAAAAGCCATGAATCGGACGGACGCGAGCGGGGTGCGCCGGACGGGCTGCGCGCTGGACCGTCCGGGGGACGCGCGTAGACCCCGAACGACCTGACGCACCCGTGATCGGGGGGCCTCCCGCTGGTACCCTGGGCGACGACCGCAGAGCCCGCTCGGGAGAGTCTCCGACTGCGAAAGCCGCTGGTCGGAGCGCCGAAGGAGCAACTCCTCCCCGGAATCTCTCAGGCATCCGTACCGTGTGGGGTAGGTCACTCTGGAAAGCAGGGCAGGAGCGTCGGCGCGGAAGCCGGCGATCACCACCCTCACCGACGGTGCAAGCCGACGGAGCGCCCACAGCGCCCCGTGCGGGTGAAGCTCTCAGGTCCCGATGACAGAGGGGGAGGCCTGTCGGGTCCGCCCGCCCAGGTTCGTCCGCTGTCCGCAGCGGCGAGGCCGGCCGGCGTGCGTACCCCCGCCGGTCCGTGACCAGGAGGCCTCGACCACCATGAACGCCCAGCCGAACGCGGGACGCCCCACCGGCGCCTCGACCCTCACCGAGCTTGAGCTGGCCAGCCCCTTCGAGAACCGCCACATCGGCCCCGACGCCGCCGCGCAGGAGAAGATGCTGGCGTCCGTCGGCTACGGCTCGCTGGACGAGCTCGCCGCCACCGCGGTGCCCGAGGCGATCCGCTCCATCACCGCCCTGGACCTGCCCGCGGGCCGGACCGAGGCCCAGGTCCTCGCCGAGCTGCGCGAGCTGGCCGGCCGCAACCAGGTGCTCCAGCCGATGATCGGCCTGGGCTACTACGGCACCTTCACCCCGCCGGTGATCCTGCGCAACGTCATGGAGAACCCGGCCTGGTACACCGCCTACACCCCGTACCAGCCGGAGATCTCGCAGGGCCGCCTGGAGGCGCTGCTCAACTTCCAGACCCTGGTCTCCGACCTGACCGGCCTGCCGACCTCCGGCTCCTCGCTGCTGGACGAGGGCACCGCGGCCGCCGAGGCGATGGCGCTGGCCCGCCGCGTCACCAAGGTCAAGGGCGGCGTCTTCCTGGTCGACGCCGAGACCCTGCCGCAGACCGTCGCGGTGATCAACACCCGTGCCGTGCCGACCGGTGTCGAGGTCGTCGTCGCCGACCTGTCCGAGGGCATCCCGGCCGAGATCGTCGAGCGCGGCGTCTTCGGCGTGCTGCTCCAGTACCCGGGCGCCACCGGTGTGGTCCGCGACCTCACCGCGGTGATCGAGCAGGCGCACGGCCTGGGCGCGATCGTCGCCGTCGCCGCCGACCTGCTCGCGCTGACCCTGCTCAAGTCCCCGGGTTCGCTGGGCGCCGACATCGCCTGCGGCACCTCGCAGCGCTTCGGCGTGCCGATGGGCTTCGGCGGCCCGCACGCCGGCTACCTGTCGGTGCGCGCCGAGTTCGCCCGCTCGCTGCCCGGCCGCCTGGTCGGCGTCTCCGTCGACGTCGACGGCAACCGCGCCTACCGCCTGGCGCTGCAGACCCGCGAGCAGCACATCCGCCGCGAGAAGGCCACCAGCAACATCTGCACCGCCCAGGTGCTGCTCGCCGTGATGGCCTCGATGTACGCCGTCTACCACGGCCCCGACGGCCTGGCCGACATCGCCCGCCGCACCCACCGCTACGCCACCGCCCTCGCCGAGGGCCTGCGGGCCGGCGGCGTCGAGCTGCTGCACGGCGAGTTCTTCGACACCGTCACCGCCGTCGTCCCGGGCCGCGCCGCCGAGATCGCCGCCGCCGCCCGCGCCAACGGCATCAACGTCCACCAGGACGGCGCGGACCGGATCTCCGTCTCCACCGACGAGACCACCACCCGCGAGCACCTGGCCGGCGTCTGGGCCGCGTTCGGCGTCCCCGCCGTCGAGGTCGCCGAGGCCGCCGACGCGCTGCCCGCCGCGCTGCTGCGCGAGGACGAGTACCTGACCCACCCGGTCTTCCACAGCCACCGCTCGGAGACCGCCATGCTGCGCTACCTGCGCCGCCTGTCGGACCGGGACTACGCGCTGGACCGCGGCATGATCCCGCTGGGCTCCTGCACCATGAAGCTCAACGCGACCACCGAGATGGAGGCGGTGACCTGGCCGGAGTTCGGCCAGCTGCACCCCTTCGCGCCGATCGACCAGGCCCAGGGCTTCCTGACCCTGATCCGCCAGCTGGAGCAGCAGCTGGTCGAGGTGACCGGCTACGACGCCGTGTCGATCCAGCCGAACGCGGGCTCGCAGGGCGAGCTGGCCGGTCTGCTGGCCGTGCGCGCCTACCACCACGCCAACGGCGACACCCAGCGCGACGTCTGCCTGATCCCGTCCTCGGCGCACGGCACCAACGCGGCCTCCGCGGTGATGGCCGGCATGCGCGTGGTCGTGGTGAAGACCCTGGTCGACGGCGACGTGGACGTCGAGGACCTGAAGGCGAAGATCGAGCAGCACCGCGACAACCTCGCCGTGCTGATGGTCACCTACCCGTCCACCCACGGCGTGTACGAGACCCAGATCACCGACATCTGCGCCCTGGTGCACGAGGCCGGCGGCCAGGTGTACGTGGACGGCGCCAACCTGAACGCCCTGGTCGGCTTGGCCAAGCCGGGCAAGTTCGGCGCGGACGTCTCGCACCTGAACCTGCACAAGACCTTCTGCATCCCGCACGGCGGTGGCGGCCCGGGCGTCGGCCCGGTCGCGGTGCGCGCCCACCTGGCGCCGTACCTGCCGAACCACCCGCTGCAGCCGGAGGCCGGCCCGGCCACCGGCGTGGGCCCGATCTCGGCCGCGCCGTGGGGCTCGGCGGCCATCCTGCCGATCTCCTGGGCGTACGTCCGGCTGATGGGCGGCGAGGGCCTCAAGCACGCGACCCAGGTCGCGGTGCTGAACGCCAACTACATCGCCAAGCGCCTGGCGCCGCACTTCCCGGTGCTCTACACCGGTCCGGGCGGGCTGGTCGCGCACGAGTGCATCATCGACCTGCGCCCGCTGACCAAGGAGACGGGCGTGACGGTGGACGACATCGCCAAGCGCCTGATCGACTACGGCTTCCACGCGCCGACGATGTCCTTCCCGGTGGCCGGCACGCTGATGATCGAGCCGACCGAGTCCGAGGACCTGCACGAGATCGACCGCTTCTGCGACGCGATGATCACCATCCGGGCCGAGGTCGACAAGGTCGGCTCGGGCGAGTGGGCGGCCGACGACAACCCGCTGCGCAACGCCCCGCACACCGCCGCCACGCTGGCCGGCGACTGGGCGCACGGCTACTCGCGGCAGGAGGCGGTCTTCCCGGCGGGCGTGAACCCGGCGGACAAGTACTGGCCGCCGGTGAGCCGGATCGACGGCGCGTACGGCGACCGCAACCTGGTCTGCTCCTGCCCGCCGCTGGACGAGTACGGCGTCTGACCCGACCGGGCCCAGGTGGTCCGGGTCGGACGGCAGGGCCCCGGCGGAGTTCTCCGCCGGGGCCCTGCCCGTCTGCGCTGGTCGGCGGCTGCCCCCGCCGTACGGTCGGACCGGGTGGTCAGGCCGCGTGGGCGACGGGGCGGCGCGGGGCGATCACCCGGCCGTCGGGCAGCAGTTCGCCGGTGTCCTCGAACAGGACGACGCCGTTGCAGAGCAGGCTCCAGCCCTGCTCCGGGTGACGGGCCACCGATACGGCCGCCTCGCGGTCCTCGGACTCGGCCGTCGGGCACTCAGGACGGTGCTGGCACATGCGTACCCTCGCTTCGCTCTGCGATCCTCCCCGTGGTGCGGTCGCCGGAGGTGGTGCCGTCCGGGGCCGCCGCGGTGGTCGGATCCTGTCCGCGCGCCGGCCAAGTGTGGGCCGGCGCCCAAGTGGGTAGGACAGGGGGTCCTTCCACGCTGGTTCCCAGTGTCGGCATCCCGGGAGCCGCGCGCAGGGATTTCGTGACATGCGCCACAACTCCCGGGTAGAGATCACCCGTTCAGGTGGGGCCGACGGGAAAAGGCGCACCGGTGGGTCAGTCGGGACATGGCCCGTTGGGGCCATGCCGAATGGCCCGGACGGGTGGTCACCGTTTGGGTGAGGGTTTGGGAGCGGGCGCGCGGGCGCGGTCGAGGGCCGCCGGGCGGGTGGGCCCGGCGGCCCGTGGGGCGTCGGCGGGTCAGGAGGTGCCGAGCAGCAGCGGTCCGGCGAGCGGGGCGCGTGCGAGCAGCGGCAGCAGTTCGGCGGCGGGCCGGGCGCGGTGCGCGGCGACGCCGAGCGGGGCCGGGGCCAGGGGGATCAGGAGGTCGCCGTCCGGGTCGGCGTCGGGGTTGTGCAGCCAGAGCGCCGTGGCGTACTGGCCGGGGAAGGTCAGCAGCCGGGGCTGCCGGCGGGTCCGGGAGCCCTGGGCGAGCTGCCAGGCCTCGCGCAGCGCCCGGACCGTCGAGTCGAGGTAGGGGCCGGCGGTGAAGTGGGAGAAGCTGTGGCCCTCGGCGCTCTGCACCACCTCGGCGGCGGCGGCCACCTCGGCGCCGTCCTTGATCAGGAAGCGCCAGCCGGTGCGGCGGGCGGCCGGCAGCTCCGGGCGCGGGCCGTTCAGGACGTGCACCGCGAGCGGGTGGGCGGGGAGCAGTGGGCCGGTCGGATGGCGCAGTGCTGCGGCGGCGGGCTGGCGCAGCGCGGTCTCCGAGTCGAGCGCGCCCAGGATGGCGCGCAGGGCGCTCGGCGGGGGCTGGGGGGTTTGCAGAGTCATGGCGGGGTCCGCCTCTCCAAGCGAGATCGGCGTGCGAGTGCGGCATACCGGCGTGGCGGGGCGACGCGTCGTCGGTGACGGGGCCGGGCCGTGTCCGGTTGTGCAGGATCGCGGTGCCGGCGCGGTCGCCGCCTCGACGAGGGCTTTCGGGGCGAGGCGGACCGGCCGGAGCGCTGTGCGAATTCGAACAGGTGCGCAGGGTGATCTGTTTATCACAGGCTGTGGTGTCGGGCAAGTCCACAGTTCGTCTGATTTTCCGTCAGATGCCTTGCATTGCAAGCCAGTACGCACGTTCGGGTATCGATCTTCGCGGTGGGCATCATGCTTGCACGGTCGGTCGACCGGGTGCTCGACGGGGTGGCTCTGGAGGAGGGGACCGTGGGCGAGAAGGTCGTGGCGACTCGGGCGGAACTGGCGGACCGGCAGCTCTACCGGCGCAAGCTCCACACGTGTCTGGACGTGCTCGGACGGATGATCCGGGAGGACCGCTTCGACCGGCCGCGGGCGGTGATGGGCCTGGAGATCGAGCTCAACCTGGCCGACGAGCAGGGCCTGCCGGCCATGAACAACGCGCAGGTGCTGAGCGCGATCGGCTCCAGCGACTTCCAGACCGAACTGGGCCGTTTCAACATCGAGGTCAACATCACGCCGCACCGGCTCTGCGGGCACGTGTTCGAGGAGCTGCGCGAGGAGATCGACACCGGGCTGCGCTACGCCGACCGGCAGGCGGCCGAGGCGGGCGCCCGGATCGTCATGGTGGGCATCCTGCCGACCCTGGAGCACGCCCACACCGGGCTGGACGCGATGAGCCACAACCAGCGGTACAGCCTGCTCAGCGACCAGATCCTGGCCGCCCGCGGGGAGGACATCGCGCTGGACATCGAGGGCGTCGAGCACCTCCAGCTGGAGTCGATCACCATGGTGGCCGAGGCCGCCGCCACCTCGCTCCAACTGCACCTCCAGGTGACCCCGCAGCGGTTCTCCTCGGTGTGGAACGCGGCCCAGGCGATCTGCGGGCCGCAGCTCGCGCTCGGCGCCAACTCGCCCTTCCTGTTCGGGCGGGAGCTGTGGCGGGAGACCCGTCCGGTGCTCTTCCAACAGGCCTGTGACACCCGTACGGCGGAGCTCAAGGCCCAGGGCGTGCGCCCGATCACCTGGTTCGGCGAGCGCTGGGTGGACTCGGCGTACGACCTGTTCGAGGAGAACCTGCGGTACTTCCCCGCGCTGCTGCCGATCTGCGACGACGAGGACCCGATGAAGGTGCTGGCCTCCGGCGGCGCGCCCAGGCTCGCCGAGATGCGGCTGCACAACGGCACCATCTACCGCTGGAACCGCCCGGTGTACGACATCGCGGGCGGGGTGGCGCACCTGAGGGTGGAGAACCGGGCGCTGCCGGCCGGGCCGACGGTCGCCGACACGCTCGCCAACGCGGCCTTCTACTACGGGCTGGTGCGGGTGCTGGCCGAGCAGCCCCGGCCGATCTGGACCCGGCTGCCGTTCGAGCGGGCGGACGAGAACTTCCAGCAGGGCGCCCGGTACGGCATCGACGCGGTGTTCCAGTGGCCGCGCTCGGGGCGGGCCGGGCGCGGCGGCGGGCTGCAGACCGTGTCCGCGGTCGACCTGGTACTCAACGAGCTGCTGCCGATGGCCTACCAGGGGCTGGACGAGTGGGGCGTGGAGCCCGCCGACCGGGACCGCTACCTGGGCATCATCGAGCAGCGCTGCCTGCGCCGCACCAACGGCGCGTCCTGGCAGACCGCGACCTTCCACCGGCTGCGCGAGCAGTACGGGATGGACCGGCCGGCCGCGCTCGCGGCGATGACCAGGCGCTACGCCGAACTCATGCGCGGCGGCGAGCCGGTGCACACCTGGCCGGTGGGCTGAGCCCTCCCCGTCGGGGCGGTCCGGCGGCTGTGTCAGGATGATCGCTCCGGCGGTCGGCCGACGGCCGGAGCGACCGCCCGTCCGCTGGAGCCCCCGTGACCACCGTCCCGACCGCGCCGGAGACCGCGAATCCCACCCGTCGGCTGTTCGGCGCGGAGCTGCTGATCGTCCTCGGCCTCTCGCTCGGGGCCAGCGGGATCAGCGCGCTGATCAGCTTCACCGGCTCGCTCACCGAACCGCTCAAGCTCGGCCAGCAGGTCGCCACGCTGAACGGCTCGCGGGCGCCCGGGCGGCCCTGGCTGGACCTGGTGTGGCAGCTGTACTACATCGGGCGCGGGCTGATGCCGGTGGTGCTGGTCGGGTACCTGCTGGTGCGCGAGGGCGTCGCGCTGCGGGTACTGGGCTTCGACCTCGGGCAGAAGCTGCGCGACCTGGGCCGGGGCGCCGCCGTCGCGGCCGCGATCGGCGGGTCGGGGCTGGCGCTCTACCTGGCCTCGCAGGCGGCCGGGTACAACCTGACGGTGGCGCCGTCCGGGCTGCCGGACGTGTGGTGGCGGGTGCCGGTGCTGCTGCTGTCGGCCTGGCAGAACGCGATCCTGGAGGAGGTCGTCGTCCTCGGCTACCTGCTGCGCCGGGTGGGGCAGGTCGGGTGGTCCTGGCCGGCGGCGGTGGCGGCGAGTTCGGTGCTGCGCGGCTCCTACCACCTCTACCAGGGGGTCGGCGGGCTGGTCGGCAACATGGTGATGGGCGCGGTGTTCTGCCTGCTGTACCGGCGCTGGGGGCGGGTGATGCCGCTGGTGGTGGCGCACGCGCTGATCGACACGGTGGCCTTTGTCGGGTACGCGCTGCTGGCCGGGCACGTCAGCTGGCTGCCGACCCCTTGAGCGACCGCGCCCGGCCGCGCGGCGGACGGGCGAGCAGCCGGTCGACGTGTCGGCGCTCCAGGCCCTCGCCGGGGTCGACGGGCAGCAGCAGGCGGTCCCGGCGCAACCGGGAGCGGCGGACCAGCCGCGGCGGGATGACGTCGTCCACCCAGGCGAACGGCCGGCCGGCGGCGTAGCGCAGCAGCGGGGCCCACTTGGCGGCGGAGAACAGCTCCATCAGCGGGACGCGCGGGTCGCCGGGCTGCGGGACGTAGCCGGTGAAGGTGACCACCGGGAGCGGGTCCAGGCCGATCGCCGGGGCGATGTGGGTGTTCGCGTTCTCCTCCCACGTCGTCGCCCAGACCAGGTCGTACGTTCCGGCGAGTTCGCGCAGCCAGGTGCCGTGCCGGGCGGACAGCAGGACGGTGTAGCCGAACAGGGTGTGGGTGTCGAACCCGGCGTCCGGGTGGGGGCGGACCGGGTTGAGGACGCCGTCGACGTCCAGGAACAGCAGTGGCTTCGGCACCGGTGGCCCCTCGGAGACGGTGGTGTTTCCTGACACTTCGGACGTCACCCGCGCACCGGCGGTTGCCCACGGGCGGGCGCACGCGGGGCGCACAGGGGGCTCATGGAGCGGGCGCGGGCTCGCTGACGGGCACCGGTGCGTCCGTCGTGCCCCGACGGCTCAGCCGGCGCACCTGCGGGTCCAGCAGGACGACCGCGCTGAGCACCAGACAGGCGGCGGCGCACGCCCAGAGCGCGCCCGACAGGCCGAGCGCCACGGCGGCGGGGCCGGCCAGCGCGGTGCCGACCGGGGCCAGCGAGTAGGAGCCGAGCTCGTCGTACGCGGTGACCCGGGAGAACATCTCCTCGGGTATCTCCTGCTGGAGCGCGACCATCCAGTTGACGCCGAAGACGGTGACGCCGACGCCGGACAGGAACATCGCGACGACCAGCAGCGGCAGCGGCACCTCGGCGGCGAGGGCCAGGGCGGGCACGCCGAACAGGAAGACCCCCCAGTTGCCGACCAGCAGGATCCGGCGCGGCCGCCAGCGCGTCATCAGCACGCCGGTGGCCACCAGGCCGACGCCGTAGGCGGCCATCGCCAGGCCCCAGGCGCCCGCCCCGCCGAGCCGCTCCTTGGCGGCGGTCGGCCCGTACACCGACTCCACCGCGTTGATGCAGGCGACCAGCACCGAGAACTGGAGCACGATCACCCAGAGCCAGCGGCGGGAGGCGAACTCCCGCCAGCCCTCGCGCAGGTCGCGCAGCATGCTGCTGCCGGAGGACGCGGGGGCCTTCTCCGGCTCCAGGAAGAAGCGGAGGGCGGCGGCGACCAGGAAGCACAGGGCGTCCAGGGCGAGCACCCAGCCCGGGCCGACGAGGGCGGTGAGCGCCCCGCCGAGGGCGGCGCCGCCGATCTGGGAGGCGTTGAGGCCCATCCGGAAGACCGCGAAGGCGCGGGCGGCGTGTTCCTGGGGGACGGCCTGCATGATCATGCCGCCGGAGGCGGGGGAGTAGAGGGCGTAGCCGGCCCCGCCGGCCGCGGAGAGCGCCAGCATCTGCCAGAGCCGGACGTCACCGGTCAGCACCAGGGCGGCCAGGACGGCCTGGGAGACTCCGCTGAACACGTTGGCGGCGACCATGATCAGGTGGCGCGGCAGGCGGTCGGCGAGGGTGCCGCCGACCACCATCAGCAGGACGGTGGGCACCAGCCGGGCGGCGGTGACGTAGCCGACCTCTGTCGTGGTGCCGCCGGTGCCGAGCACGGCGAAGGCGGTGGCGATGGGGGCGCCGGCGTTGCCGAGGCCGCTGACCACGGTGGCGGCGGTCTGGATGCGGAAGTTGCGGCTCGCCCAGGCGAAGCGGCGTGAGGGTGGGGTCGGCACCCGGAGACTATGCCGTGGGGGCGTACGGGTGTCCATCCGGTTGTCGTACCGGGGCGTCGGGAGGGTGGGGTTTCAGCCGAGCTTGCCCCGTCGGCCGAGTCCGCCCCGTCGGCCGAGATGGCCCCGAACGTCGAGGGCTGCCCCGTCGGCCGTTCCGGCCCCGTCAGCCGAGGTGGCCCCAGAGGAAGGTGACGGTGCGGCGCCAGGCGATCCGGGCCTGGAGCGGGTCGTAGGTGCCGATCAGGTTCTCGTCGTTCATGAAGGCGTGCCCGGCCGGGTAGAAGTGGATCTCCGGGCGGACGTCGGTGGCCTCGCCGATCCGGATCGCCGCCTCGTCCACGGCGGCCATCGGGATCGAGCCGTCCAGCTCGCCGAAGTGGCCGAGCACGTGGGCGGTCAGGCCGCGGTAGTCGAAGTCCGGGTCGGGCGGCAGGCCGTAGAACGGGACCACGGCGGCCACCCTGTCGCCGGCCCGGGCGGCCAGCAGCAGGGCGAAGCCGCCGCCCATGCAGAAGCCGACCACGCCGACCGCGTCGCCGACCACGCCGTCCAGCGCGAGCAGGTGGTCGACCGCCCCGGCCAGGTCCTCCACCGCCCGGTCGACCGGCAGCTCGCGCCGGAAGCGGGCCGCCTCGGCGCCGTCGTGGGTGGTGGCGCCGCCGAACAGGTCGGGGGCGAGGACGGTGAAGCCCTCGGCGGCGAAGCGGTCGGCCATGTCGGCGATGTGCGAGGTCAGGCCCCACCACTCCTGCACCACCACCAGGCCCGGTCCGACGCCCTGCGGCGGGCGGGCCAGGTAGCCGTGCGCGGTACGGCCGTTGCTCGGGAAGGTGACGTTCTGCCGGGAGCCGCCCTGGTCAGGCATGGCTTCCTCTCGGTGGGTCGGGCCGCGAGCGGCGGGAGTTCGGCGGGGCGGTCCGGGTCAGCCCATCTCCTCCAGGGCGCGTCCCTTGGTCTCCTTGATGCAGAAGGCCACGAACGGGATGGAGAGCAGCGCGAAGGCCGCGTAGATGACGTACGTCGCGGAGAGGTTCCAGTCGGCGAGGTCCGGGAAGCTGACGGTGATCGCCCAGTTGGCGATCCACTGCGCCGAGGCGGCGACGGACAGCGCCAGCGCGCGGATCCGGTTGGGGAACATCTCGCCGAGCAGGACCCAGACCACCACGCCCCAGGAGAAGGCGAAGCAGAGCACGAAGACGTGCGCGGCGACCAGGGCGACGGTGGCGTGGGTGTTGTCCAGGGTGGCGGTGTCGCCGGTGCCCTCCCGGTAGGAGAACGCCCAGGCGGCGGTGCCCAGTGCGGCCGCCATGCCGATCGAGCCGGCCAGGGCGAGCGGCTTGCGGCCGATCCGGTCCACCAGGGCCATCGCGATCACCGTGCCGATCACGTTGATGATCGAGGTGGAGAGGCTGATCAGCAGCGAGTTGGACTCGTTGATGCCGACCGACTGCCACAGCAGGGACGAGTAGTAGAAGATCACGTTGATGCCGACGAACTGCTGGAACACCGAGGCGCCGATGCCGACCCAGACGATCGGCAGCAGGCCGAAGCGGCCGCCCATCAGGTCCTTCATCCGGGGCTTGTGGCTGGACTCCAGCACCGAGCGGATCTCCGCGACCCGGGCGTCCAGGTCCACGCCCTCGCCCTCGACCTCGACCAGCACCTTGCGGGCCTGCTCCTCGCGGTGGTCGGCGATCAGGAAGCGCGGCGACTCCGGGATGGCGAGCGCCATCAGCCCGTACACCAGGGCCGGGATGGCCTCGACGCCGAGCATCCACTGCCAGGCCTGGATGCCGCCGAGGTGGTTGGTGGACTCGCCGCCGGCGGCCTGGTTGAGGGCCCAGTTGGCGAGCTGGGAGACGGTGATGCCGAGCACGATCGCCATCTGCTGGAAGGAGGCGAGCCGGCCGCGGTACGCGGTCGGGGCGACCTCGGCGATGTAGGTCGGGGCGATCACCGAGGCGATGCCGATCGCGATGCCGCCGACCACGCGCCAGGTGGCGAGGGTCTCGATGTTCGGCGGGAACATCGAGCCGATGCCGCTGGCCGCGAACAGGGCGGCGGCCAGCAGCATCGTGCGGACCCGGCCGAGGCGGTCGGCGAGCCGGCCTGCGATCACCGCGCCCACCGCCGAGCCGAGCAGCGCGATCGCCACCACGAAGGCGGTGGTGCCGTGGCCGACCCCGAAGTGCTTCTGGATGCCCGTCACGGCGCCGTTGATCACCGCGCTGTCGTAGCCGAACAGGAAGCCGCCCATGGCGGCGGCCGCCGAGATGAACACCACGTGGCCGAGGTGGGCCTCGCCGGCCGCCCGTTGGCTGTTGACTGAGGACACGCGCGCTCCCGGGGGTGGACGGGCCCGCTCTGACGCCGAGTGGGCAGGGCTCGTCTCACATTCGAGCAGCGCGGCGGCCGACTTGCCCGAGGGGGCGGCCGACCGGGTGATCCGGGGTCAGTCGGCGGCGCGCGGCCGCTCGGTGCGCCGGTCGACGGTGCGCGGGAGGTCGGCGCGCGGGGCGTCGCCCACGGGGCCGGCGGCGCCCCGCGGCCCGTCGGTGCGCCGCCGGTGACGGCGGAGCAGCTGGGCCCGGGCGGCGGCGTACTGGTCGCGGCCGCGCCCCCGGCCGTCGGCGCGTTCGGCGAGCCGGTCGGCGATCGCGTACTGCGCCTCGGCGGGCTTCTTGTCGTCGTACTTGAACTTGGCCCGCACCTCGTCGACGGTCAGCCGGAGCCCGCGCAGGCCGGGCAGCTGCCGGGCCAGCTCGCCCTCGCCGGGCACCACCCGGACCTCCGGGGTCTCGGGCTGGAAGTGCGCCAGCTGGCGGTTGAGGATCTCGGCCTTGCCGGCCGCGGACTCCACCACCTCGGCGGTGCAGTGGAAGTGGACCGAGGCGTAGTAGCTGGTGGGCGTGCCCGGTGCGCCGCGCCAGTGGCCCGGGGCGAAGGCGTAGCCGTCGGTGACCGCGAGGGTGACCTTCGGGTCGGCCCGGACGGCGGCCAGCAGCGGGTTGGGCGCGGCGAGGTGGAGCAGGATCTCGCCGCGGTCGGCGTCCAGCAGGAAGTGCGTCGGGACCAGCACCGGCCCCTCGCCGGGGCCGCCGTTGGCGGCGAGCAGGCCGAAGTCGCGGCCCTCGGCCAGCCAGGCGCGCCACTCGGCCTCGTCGCCGCGGTCCCAGGATCTGATCAGCACGGGTGGGCCTCCCGTCAGCGGGGGTAGCCGCGCAGGTGCGCGGGGAGCGGGACGGCGGTGCCGGGGTGCGGCTCGGGGGTGCCGTGCACGGTGGTGACCGGGATCAGCCCGGACCAGTACGGCAGGCCGGTGTCCTCCGGGTCGTCGGCGGCGCCGTCCTCCCGGGTCTTGGCCGAGACCTCGTCCAGCTCCAGCCGGACGACGGCGGTGGCGGCGAGCTCCTTGGCGTTGGCCGGACGGACCTCGGCGGAGCGCCCCGGTATCGCGTGGTCGACCAGGGCGGCGAGCGCGACGTCCAGCTCCTCGGGGTCGGTGACCTGGTGCGCGGTGCCGTGGGCGACCACCGAGCGGAAGTTCACCGAGTGGTTGAACGCGGACTTGGTCAGCACCAGCGCGTCGACCTGGGTGACGGTGACGCACACCGGCATGCCCTGCTCGCCGGAGGCGTTGCGCATCGGGCGGCTTCCGGTGGAGCCGTGGACGTAGAGCCGGCTGCCGACCCGGGCGAAGATCGTCGGCAGGACCACGGGGGCGCCGTCGACGACGAAGCCGAGGTGGCAGATGTAGGCGCTGTCGAGGATGGCGTGGATCGCCTCCTGCTCCCAGGTGGCCCGGTCCCGGTAGCGGGTGGGGGTGGTCCTGGGGGTGCGGGAGTAGCTGGGCGACTCTTCCGGGTTGGCCGACATGACATCCTCTATGTACTAGTGCATACTTAGCTTTGTGCTAGGAGACTATCCGCTGAAAGGGCGACGCGCCAGCGAAATCGCGGCCCACGTCGAGCAGGGCGTGAGCAGCGGGCAGCTCGCCCCGGGAACCGCGCTGCCCCCGCTGCGCGACCTCGCCGCCGAACTGGGCGTCAACCCCAACACCGTCGCCGCCGCCTACCGGCTGCTGCGCGACCGCGGCGTGATCGAGACCGCCGGCCGCAAGGGCAGCCGCATCCTGCCCAGGCCCGCGCTCACCCCGCGCGACCAGATCCGCATCCCCGTCCCGCCGCACGCCCGCGACCTGTCCACCGGCAACCCCGACCCGGCCCTGCTGCCCGACCTCGCCCAGGCCCTCGCGGCCGCCGCCGAGGCCGCGCGCACCGACCCCGTGCTGTACGGGCACGCCGGCGTCGACCCGCGGCTGCTCGCGCTCGCCCGCGCCTCCTTCGAGGCCGACGGCCTGCCCGGCGGCCCGATCGCCGTCGCCTCCGGCTCGCTGGACACCGTCGAACGGATCCTCGGCGCCCGGCTGCGCCCCGGCGACGCGGTGGCCGTCGAGGACCCGGGCTGGGGCAGCCTGCTCGACCTGCTGCCCGCGCTGGGGCTGAAGCAGGTGCCCGTCCGGCTGGACGACGAGGGCCCGCTGCCGGGGTCGCTGGCCGCCGCGCTGGCCGAGGGCGTCCGGGCTGTGGTGGTCACCAGCCGGGCGCAGAACCCGACCGGTGCGGCGCTCACCGCGCGGCGGGCCGAGGCGCTCAAGGCCGTCCTGGCCGAGCACCCCGGGGTGCTGCTGATCGAGGACGACCACGGGCACGGCATGGTCGACCAGCCGTACCACCCGCTGGTCGGGGCGGGCACCCGGCACTGGGCGGTGGTGCGCTCGGCGGCCAAGGCGTACGGGCCGGACCTGCGGGTCTCGGTGGCGGTCGGGGACGAGGAGACGATCGGACGGGTGACCGGCCGGCTGCGGCTGGGCGCCGGCTGGGTCAGCCACCTGCTGCAGCGCACCGTCGCGGAGCTGTGGAGCGGCGACGCCGCGCCGGCCGACCGGGTGGCCGCCGCGTACCGGGCCCGGCGGGACGCGCTGCTGGACGAGCTGGCGGCGCACGGGATCGCGGCGCACGGGCGGAGCGGACTGAACGTCTGGGTGCCGGTGCCGGACGAGACCTCGGTGCTGGCGGCGCTGGTGCAGCGCGGCTGGGTCGCGGCGCCCGGCGCGCGGTACCGGATCCAGTCGCCGCCCGGGCTGCGGTTCACCACGGCGCGGCTGGAGGCGGCCCAGGCGCGGGAGCTGGCGGAGGACCTGGCGGCGGTGCTGGGGGCGGGCGGGGGCGGATCGCGGCTGGTGTGAGTCGTGGTCGGGCCCTGGGGTGCGGGGCGGGTGGGGCAGGTGTGGCGGGTGTGAACCGCGGGCGGCGTCCGGGCGTCGCCCGCCCGGTTGGTCTGAACCCGGCGGTAACAAAAGCGGAAACCTCCCGCAGACGCCTAGCGGTGGTGGGCGCGCGCATGTCATCTTCATCGCGCCACCGGCCGGCGGCCCACCCTCACCCAGGCGTCCTCCCGTTCCCTGTTTCCCCGGGAGGACCGAGCCGCAGGAGTTCCGCAGTGCCCGAGAACTGTTCGAGCAGCGCCCGCAGCACCCGCAGTGTCCGCAGCACCGGCAGCGCCCCTCGCCCCGGCCGACGGCTGCTCGCCGCGGCCCTGGCCCTCCCGATCGCCGTCGCGGGCCTGGCCGTCGCCTCGCCGGCCTCCGCCGCTCCGTCCGCTCCGTCCGTACCGGCCGTCCTGCCGTCCGGGCCCACCGCCAGCGTCACCCTCGGCGACAGCTACATCTCCGGGGAGGCCGGCCGCTGGAAGGGCAACGCGGCCGGCACCGGTGGCGGCCGCAACGGCACCGACCGGGCCTGGACCGGCAGTTCGTACGACCCCTCGCGGGTCTACGGCGCCACCGCCGCGAGCGGGTGCGACCGCTCGGACGTCGCCGAGGTGCTCAGCGCCTCGACCGGGGCCCAGAACGAGATCGACCTGGCCTGCTCAGGCGCCGTCAGCGCCAACGTCTTCCGTGCCGCCAACGGCGGGCAGTCGCTCAAGGGCGAGGCCCCGCAGGCCGACCAACTCGCCACCGTGGCACGGCAGAACAACGTCAAGCTGATCACCCTGTCGATCGGCGGCAACGACCTGGGCTTCTCGGACGTCATCTCCACCTGCGTGCAGGACTACCTGATCTGGTACTCCTACTGCCACGACTCCGCGCAGTCCGGGATCGACGCCAAGATGCCCGCCGCGATGGCCGGGGTCGGCAAGGCGATCGACGAGATCCGCGCGGTGATGGCCGGCGCCGGCTACGCGCAGTCGGACTACCGCCTGGTGCTGCAGTCCTACCCGTCGCCGATCCCGCGCGGCGCCGAGATGCGGTACCCGGAGAGCGGCTGGACCCGCTCCAACACCGGCGGCTGCCCGTTCTGGGACGGCGACGCCGACTGGGCCCGCGACTCGATGGTGCCGCAGATCTCCCAGGCGCTGGCGGGCGTCGCCGCCGCCAAGGGCGCGCAGTTCCTGGACCTGTCGGACATGCTGCAGGGCCGCGAGGTCTGCTCGACGGCCACCCGGCAGCCGACCGCGAGCTCCGGCCCGTCCGCGACCACCAGCGAGTGGGCGCGCTTCCTGGACGGCGGCCTCAACTCCACGCAGGGCGTGCTGCAGGAGTCGATGCACCCCAACTACTACGGCCAGCAGGCGGTCGGGCGCTGCCTGACGCTGCTGTGGGCGCGCCCGAGCGGTGACTACGCGTGCCGCAACACGGCCGGGCAGGACGCGAGCGGGATGTACCTGACCGCACGGTGAGCACACGGTTCGACGCCCCCGCGGCCTCGGCCGTGGGGGCGCCGTTCCGCCGTTCCGCGGTGCTCAGCCCTTGGCGAGCAGGGACTGGGCGTGCGCGATGACCTGATCCTTCGTCAGGTACGCGTCGGTGTACTCGAAGTCCTGCAGCCGGGCGGGCTGGCGGGCGAGGAAGCCGGTCCGGACGAAGTCGTCGCCGGCGGTCGCGTTGAGCAGCCAGTTGGCGCCCACCCGGAACTTGGCCGCGTTGGTGCGCATCGCCATCAGGTGGTAGCCGCGCGCCACCAGCTGGGCGGGCACCCCGCGCAGCTCGATGCCGAGCGGCTTGGAGACCGCGTCCTTGCCGCCGAGGTCGACCACCAGGCCCAAGTCCTTGTGGTAGTACGGCTCCAGGGGCTGATTGCGGAGCGAGGCGATCACGTTGTTCGCGACCGCGCGGCCCTGGCGGGCGGAGTGCTGGGCGGTCGGCGGGCAGACCGCGCCGTCGCCCTTGGCGAGGTCGGGGACGGCGGCGGCGTCGCCGAGCGCGAACACGCCCTCGAACTGCGGCACCCGCATCTCCGCCGTCACGGCGAGCCGGCCGCGGACCGTCTCGGCGTCCAGGGTGCCGATCAGCGGGCTCGCGGCCACCCCGGCCGTCCAGATCAGGGTGCGGCAGGGGAGCACCCGGCCGTCGGTGAACTTGACCGTCTCGGCGCCGACTTCGGCCACCGAGACGCCCAGCGACACCTCGATGCCGCGGTCGCGCAGCACCTCCAGGGCGGCCTCGCCGAGCGGGTCGCCGAGCTCCGGCATCAGCTTCGGGGCGATGTCGATCAGGTGCCACTTGATCTGCCGGGCGTCCAGACGCGGGTAGCGGTGGGCGGCGGCGGTGGTCAGGCGCTGGAGGCAGGCGGCCGTCTCGGTGCCCGCGTAGCCGCCGCCGACCACCACGAACTGGAGCCGGGACTCGCGCTCCTTCTGGTCCAAGGTGGCCGAGGCGAGGTCGAGTTGGGCGATCACGTGGTCGCGGACGTAGGCCGCCTCGGCGAGCGTCTTCATGCCGCGGGCGTAGTCGGTGAGGCCGGGGATGTCGAAGGTGCGGGTGACGCTGCCGGGGGCGAGCACCAGGACGTCGTACTTCTGCGCCACCACCTCGTCGGTGATCTTGCGGACGACGCACACCTTGGAGGCCGGGTCCACACCGATGGCGCCGCCGGGGACGATGTGGGTGCGGCGCAGCGTGCGGCGCAGCGAGACGGCCACGGACTGCGGGGTGAGGACGCCGGCCGCGACATGGGGGAGGAGGGGGAGGTAGAGCTGGTAGCTGAACGGCGTGACCAGCGAGATCTCGGCCTCCGACGGTGACAGCTTGTGTTCGAGGCGGCGGGCGCACTCCAGGCCGGCGAAGCCACCGCCCACGATCAGGATCCGAGGTCGTTCCATCGCTCATCCCTTTGCCGTGAAGGTCCCCATTACTGTCCGCCACACTCGCACGGAGCAGCGGGGGCTGCCACCGGGGCGGGGCCGTGGGGGTGGGGTGGAGGAGGGCGGGGAGAAGAGGGAGAACGGGGTGGCGGCGGGAGGGGGAGAGAGGAAAGGGCGGCGACACCGATAGGCTGTCGGCCGTGCTACCCGAGGTGACGGCGATCCGGTACGTGACGCCACTGCGAGAAGGCGGCTCGATGCCGGGCCTGGTCGAGGCCGACGATCGGCGGCTGTACGCGCTGAAATGGGTCGGTGCGGCGCAGGGCCGCAAGGCGTTGGTCGCGGAGGTGCTGGCCGGGGAGCTCGGCCGGCGGCTCGGGCTGCCGGTGCCGGAGCTGGTGACGGTCGACCTGGACCCGGTGCTCGCGCGCAGCGAGCCGGACCACCAGATCCAGGACCAGATGAGGGCCAGCGGCGGGACCAACCTCGGGATGGCCTTCGTCAGCGGCGCGCTCAACTTCGACCCGCTCTGCTTCGAGGTGGATCCGGAGCTCGCCGGGCAGGTGCTCTGGTTCGACGCGCTGATCGGCAACGTCGACCGCTCCTGGCGCAACCCCAACCTGCTGGTGGCGACCGGCGGGCTGCGGCTGATCGACCACGGCGCGAGCCTGATCTTCCACCACAACTGGCCGGGTGCCGCCGCCTGGATCCGCCGTCCGTACGACGCTTCCGACCACGCGCTGCTGGGGGCCCGGCCGGACCTGGCGGCGGCGGACAAGGCGCTCGCGCCGCTCGCCGAGGCGGCGATCGAGGGCGCGGTGGCGCAGATCCCCGAGGTCTGGCTGGTGGACGAGTTCGGCTTCGACTCGCCCGACGAGGTGCGCGCCGCGTACCGGACCCAGCTGACCGAGCGACTGGCCGGTCCGCGCGACTGGCTGCCGGAGGTGCCCGCATGACCGAGTTCACTCTGTCCGTGCTGCCGGCCACCGTGGAGCTGCACGACTACGAGTACGCCGTGATCCGCGCGGTGCCGAGGGTCGAGCGCGGCGAGTGCGTCAACGTCGGGGTGCTGCTGTACTGCCGACAGGAATCGCACCTGGCCGCCCGGACCCACCTGGACCAGGCCCGGCTGCTGGCGCTGGACCCGGTGGCGGACGTGCAGGGCGTGCGGCGGGCGCTGCAGGGGATCGAGGCGGTCTGCCACGGCGGCCCGCAGGCCGGTCCGGCGGCGGGGGACAGCGCCGGGCAGCGGTTCCGCTGGCTGACCGCGCCGCGCAGCGCGATCGTCCAGCCGGGGCCGGTGCACACCGGGCTGACCGCGGACCCGGAGGCGGAGCTCCGGCGGCTGTTCGACCAGCTGGTGCTCTGACACCGGAGGGTTCCGGGGCGGCTCGCGGACGGTTGCCGTGGTCAAAGCTTGAGTTGCTGAAGCACCTGGTCGTACTCTGGCCCCATGGGTTCGACAGCGACGACGACCGTACCGACCAACGCCGAGTTGATGGAGGCGCTGGCCTCCGTCGGTGCCGCGTACTTCCAGGACTTCGCGGCCGCCGCCGCCCGGCACGGGCTCTCCTCCTCGCAGGCCAAGGCGCTGGGCGCGGTGCAGGAGCCGGTGCCGATGCGCGCGCTGGCCGGGAGGCTCGGCTGCGACGCCTCGAATGTCACCGGGATCGTGGACCGGCTGGAGTCGCTGGGCCTGGCCAACCGGGAGGCGGCGGCCGGTGACCGCCGGGTGAAGATCGTGGTGATCACGGCCGAGGGCCGGGAGATCCTGAACCGCATCCGCGGCGAGATGGCCCGGACCCACCAGGCCTTCGAGGCGATGACCGACGAGCAGCGGATCGCCCTGCACTCGATCTGCTCCCAGGTGCTGCCGGTGCTGGCCGGTCGTACGGGCGGCGCGCAGTAGGACCCCGCGCCGCCCGTACGCCACCAGTGCTTCGTCCCGGTCAGAGCAGCCCGGCGAGTTCCGGTGGCAGCGGCCGGTGGTGGAGCAGGGTGAGTGAGCGGGTGGTCCGGGTCAGGGCGACGTAGAGGTCGCGCGGGGCGAGCGCGGCCGGCTCGACCACCACGACCGCGTCGAATTCCAGCCCCTTGGCGTCCGCGACCGTGAGCGCGTCCAGCTCCGTAGCCAGGGCGTCCGGTGCGATCACGCCGAGGGTGCCCGGGCCGACGGGCAGCCGGGCGAGCGCGGCGGCGAAGCTGCCCGCCGGGACGCGGACCGCGCGGGGCCGCTCGGCGCCCGGGCGGATGGACTCGGGCGGCCGGTGGCCGGGTACGGCGGTGCGCAGCACAGCGGTGGCGAGGGCCATGACGGGCTCCGGCGTGCGGTAGTTGACGGTGAGCCGTTCCTCGCGCCAGCGGCCGGGCAGGTGCGGGTCGAGCGTCTCGGCCCAGCTGCGGGCGCCGGCGGGCGAGCCGGTCTGGGCGAGGTCGCCGACGATGGTGAGCGAGGTGGTCGGGACGCGCCGCAGGACGGCGCGCCAGGCCATCGCGGACAGCTCCTGCGCCTCGTCCACGACGACGTGGCCGTACGCCCAGGTGCGGTCGGCGGCGGCGCGTTCGGCGGTGGAGCGGTACGGGCCGTCGTCGCGGAAGCGCTCGGCCAGGGCGGCGGAGTCCAGCAGGGCGTCGTCGGTCTGCCCGGTGATGGTCAACACGCCCTGGGCGAAGGCCAGTTCGTCCGGGTCTTGACCGGTGGGGGCCGAGGGCCCCTCGGCGCCCAGGAGTTCGGCGGCCTCGTCGAGCAGCGGGACGTCCTCGGCCGTCCACTCGGAGCCGGGCGGGCGGAGCAGGGCGGTCGCGTGCTCGGGGGCCGCCCCGGCGAGCAACTCCCGGTCGGTGAGAAGGCGTTCGAGCAGCTGCTGCGGGGTGAGCCGGGGCCAGAGCGGGTCGAGCGCGGCGCGGACGTCCGGCCGCTCCCACAGCTCGCGCGGGGCGTAGTGCGCCTCCTCGTCGTCGTACGGTCGGCCGAGGGTGAGCGCCTGGCCGATCGCGAGGGCGTCGAGCAGGGTGCCCAGGTAGAAGGCGCGGGCCCGGTTGTGCGGCAGTCGCAGGCCGCGGGCGGCGTCCCTGGCCCCGGCGCAGGCCCGGGCGGAGACCCGCAGCCCCTCGCCGAGGTCCAGGCCCTCGACGGGGGCCGTCTGGTGGGCGGCCACGGCGGCGCGGAGCACCCCGGCCATCCAGGGGCCGCCCTTGGCGAAGGCGGCGGCGGGGTCGTCGGTGCCGGTGGCGGCGAGGCCGGGGAGGAGTTCGGCGACGGTGCGGAGCACCACCTCGGTCTCGCCGAGGGCGGGCAGCACCTCCTCGATGTACCGCAGGAAGCCGGGGTTGGGGCCGATCACCAGGACGCCCCGGCGCTCCAGCGCGGCGCGGTGGGTGAACAGCAGGTAGGCGGCGCGGTGCAGGGCGGCCAGCGTCTTCCCGGTGCCGGGGCCGCCCTGGACGACCAGGGCGCCGCGCAGCGGGGAGCGGATCACCCGGTCCTGCTCGGCCTGGATGGTGGCGACGGCGGTGCCCATCCGGCCGGTGCGCTCGCGGTCGAGGGCGGCGAGCAGGGCGGCCTCGCCGACCAGGGCGCGGCGGCCGGACTCGTCCAGCCCGGCGAGGTCGAGCGCCTCGTCGTCGAGGCCGGTGAGGGTGCGGCCCCGGGTGTGCAGGTGGCGGCGGCGCACCACCGGGCCGGGGTGGACGGGGGTCGCGGTGTAGAAGGGGCGGGCGGCCGGCGCGCGCCAGTCGAGCAGCAGCGGTTCGTACGTGTCGTCGGTCAGGCCGGTGCGGCCGATGTAGTGGACGGTGCCGTCGCGCTCGTCGAGCCGGCCGAAGCAGAGGCCGCGCTCGACCGCCTCCAGCCGGGCGGCGTGGCGGGCGGCTTCGCGGGCGCGCACCTCGCGCTCCAGCCGGGCCTGGTGGGTGCCGCCGGATCCGGCGCCGTCGTGGGCGCCGTCGGAGGTGCGGCGGGCCCGTTCGTGCTCGGTGTCCAGCCGGGCGTAGAGCCGGGTGAGGTGGGCCTGCTCGGTGCGCAGGGCCGCGGCGAGGGCGCTGGAGTCCCGCGCGGTCACTGGCGGTTCGCTCATCGGTGTGGTATTCTTGCGGTGAGAAGGCTGCGGGGCGTCATCTGAAAGGCGCTCAATTGACCCAGCCTACCCCACTCCGCCGACGTCCGGCGTGACCTCGGCTGTTACTCTTGCGAAGCGTGAGCGCGAAGCCCCAGATCCCCAATGTCCTGGCCTCCCGGTACGCCTCGGCGACCCTGGCCCAGCTGTGGTCCCCCGAGCACAAGGTGGTCCTCGAGCGCCACCTGTGGCTCGCCGTCCTGAAGGCCCAGCAGGACCTCGGCGTCGAGGTTCCGGCGACCGCCGTCGCCGACTACGAGCGGGTGATCGACCAGGTCGACCTCGGCTCGATCGCCGCCCGTGAGCGGGTCACCCGCCACGACGTGAAGGCCCGGATCGAGGAGTTCAGCGAGCTCGCCGGGCACGAGCAGATCCACAAGGGAATGACCTCCCGGGACCTGACCGAGAACGTCGAGCAGCTGCAGATCCGCCAGTCCCTGGAGCACGTGCGGGACCGCACGGTGGCCGTGCTGGTGCGCCTGGCCAAGCTGTCCGCCCAGCACGCCGAGCTGGTCATGGCCGGCCGCTCGCACAACGTGGCCGCGCAGGCCACCACCCTGGGCAAGCGGTTCGCGTCGATCACCGACGAGCTGCTGGTCGCCTTCCGCCGCCTGGAGGAGCTGATCGCCCGCTACCCGCTGCGCGGGATCAAGGGCCCGGTCGGCACCGCCCAGGACATGCTCGACCTCCTCGGTGGCGACACCGACAAGCTGGCCGAGCTGGAGCGCCGGGTCGCCGGGCACCTCGGCTTCGAGAACGTGCTGACCAGCGTCGGCCAGGTCTACCCGCGCTCGCTGGACTTCGAGGTGCTCACCGCCCTCGTCCAGCTGGCCGCCGCGCCGTCCAGCCTGGCCAAGACCATCCGCCTGATGGCCGGCCACGAGCTGGTCACGGAGGGCTTCAAGGAGGGCCAGGTCGGCTCCTCCGCGATGCCCCACAAGATGAACACCCGCTCCTGCGAGCGCGTCAACGGCCTGGCCGTCATCCTGCGCGGCTACGCCTCGATGACCGGCGAGCTGGCCGGCGACCAGTGGAACGAGGGCGACGTCTCCTGCTCGGTGGTGCGCCGGGTCGCGCTGCCGGACGCGTTCTTCGCCTTCGACGGCCTGCTGGAGACCTTCCTGACCGTCCTCGACGAGTTCGGCGCCTTCCCCGCCGTGATCGAGGCCGAGCTGGACCGCTACCTGCCGTTCCTCGCCACCACCAAGGTGCTGATGGGCGCGGTGCGCGCGGGCGTCGGCCGGGAGACCGGGCACGAGGTCATCAAGGAGCACGCCGTCGCCTCCGCGCTGGCGATGCGCGCGGGCGCCCGGGAGAACGAGCTGCTGGACCGGCTGGCCGCCGACGAGCGGATCCCGCTGGACCGGGCCGCGCTGGACGCGCTGCTCGCCGACCGGCTGTCCTTCACCGGCGCGGCCGGCGCCCAGGTCGCCGAGGTGGTCCGCCAGGTGGAGGCCGTCGCGGCCGCCTACCCGGAGGCCGCCAAGTACGCGCCCGGCGACATCCTCTGACGTCTCGTCAGCCCTGAGCCGAGGGCCCCGCCGCCGGACCGGTGGCGGGGCCCTCGCGCGTCGTGGGGACGTGGCCCGGGTCCAGCGGCGGGGTGGTGGTGCCGCACGGCCAGTCGCAGTTCGGCTCGGCCACCTGCTGGTCGTCGGCGGCGAGCACGTTGCCCCGTACGGTCGCGAGGGCGATCAGCCCGCCGGCGGCCAGCAGGCCCGCGCAGATCAGCATCGCGGTGTGGAAGGCGGAGTCGACCGAGGAGGGCACCCGGTAGGCGTCGCCGCTCAGCCCGGCCAGCGCCGGGAGGGCGGCGACCGCGAGCAGGCCGGCCGCGCGGGCGGCGGCGTTGTTGACCCCGCTGGCGATGCCCGCGTGCCGGACCTCGACGGCGGCCAGCACGGTCGCCGTCAGCGGTGCGACCAGCAGCGTCATGCCGCAGCCCATCACCGTGACGGAGGGCAGCACGTCCACCCAGTAGGAGGAGTCCGGGCCGACGCGCAGCATCAGCAGCACCCCGGCGGCGCACAGCAGGGGGCCGACGGTCAGCGGGATGCGCGGGCCGATCCGCTTGCCGAGGCGCCCGGCGCGCGCGGACAGCAGCAGCATCAGCACGGTGATCGGCACCAGCGCGAAGCCCGAGACCAGCGGCGAGAAGCCGGACACGATCTGGAGCTGCACCACCAGCAGGAAGAAGACGCCGCTGAACGCCGCGTACACGCACAGGGTGACCAGGTTCACGGCGGTGAACAGCCGGGAGGAGAACAGTCCGAGCGGCAGCATCGGATCGGGCGCGCGGCGCTCGACCGCCACGAAGGCGACGCCGAGCGCCACTCCGAGCACCCCGCTGACCCAGACGGCGGGGGACAGGCCCTCGCCGGCCGCCGTCAGCGCGTAGGTGATCGCGCCGAGGGCGAGGGCGGCGAGCACGGCGCCGAGGACGTCGAAGCGGCCGGAGGCGCCCTCGTCCCGGCTCTCCGGCACCGACCGGGTGGTGACCGCGATCACGGCGGCGGCGAGCGGCAGGTTCAGCAGGAAGATCCAGCGCCAGCCGGGGCCGTCCACCAGCCAGCCGCCGAGGAAGGGGCCGACCGCCGCCGACACCCCGCCGAGGCCGGACCAGAGCCCGACCGCCGCCGAGCGGTCGTCAGGGTGGAAGACGGCCTGGAGCATGGCGAGCGAGCCGGGGGTGAGCAGCGCCCCGCCGATGCCCTGGACGGCGCGGGCGGCGATCAGCACGTGGATGTTCGGCGCGGCGGCGCAGGCCGCGGAGGCGACGGCGAACCAGACCACGCCGATCAGGAAGACCTTGCGCCGCCCGTAGCGGTCGCCGAGCGCGCCGCCGAGCAGGATCAGGCCCGCCAGGGTGAGCAGATAGGCGTTCAGGGTCCATTGCAGGGACGCGAGGGAAGCGCCGAGGTCGGCGCCGATCCGGGGCAGCGCGACGTTCACCACGGTGCCGTCCAGCATCGCCATGCTGGAGCCGAGCACCGTCGCCATTAGTACCCAGCGACCCTGCGCGGTGCCCAGGCGCAGGGTGCCGGCCTCGGAGGTGGCCACGGGCGAATCCTGCGCTGCCGAGGCGCACGTGACAAGGGTCACCGGTGGGTGTGTTGGCGGCTGGCGGTGCGTGAGCGGACGGGTGCGCGGCGTGGCCGATCTCGGCGCAGGGTCGTGGATCAGTGGCGGGGGGTGAATGGGTTGTGTACGCACCGTGGGCTCGGGCCTGCGGAGGGTCACTGGGACAGGGGGGATCGTTGCCGTTTCAAGAGATCGACATTGCTTCACCCGAACGGATGGGTTTTAGTTCAGCGACCGCCCGGCCAGTCCGGACGGATCCGCCGGGTGGAACGCCGAGTCCTGCCGCTGCCCGGTGGTTCGAAACGAACTCTGTACGGCAGGAGCGGGGGACCCACAGGTAAGTCGCCGGACCGGAGTTCGCGCCTCAGGGCGCGGGCGTCCAGGACCGGCTTGGGGTGAAGCCGCGCAAGCGGCCGGGCAACTCCAGCCCGAACCCGACAGCTCACCTCGCAGGCGTCGGAGAGGAAAATTCCATGCCTGCACAGGCTCGTCGTATCGCCCTGCCCCGCGCCGCCCGCATCGGCATCGCCACCGCCGTCACCGGTGTGTCCTTCGCCCTCCCGCTCGTCACCGCGATGAGCGCCCAGGCCCACACCCCGGCCGCTCCGGCCGCCGCCTCCACCGAGGCCAAGCAGGCCACGCAGGCCGCCGCTCCGGCCGCCCAGGCCGCGCAGGAGAGCTACCGCGTCGTCAGCGGTGACACCCTGTCCAAGATCGCCGACGCCAAGAACGTCGAGGGCGGCTGGCACGCGCTGTACGAGCAGAACCGCTCGGTCGTCGGCGCCAACCCGAACCTGATCTTCCCGGGCCAGCAGCTCGCGCTGTCCGGCCACGCCGCCGCGCCGGCCGCCGACGCCGCCCCGGCGAAGCCCGCCGCTCCGGCCAAGCCCGCCAAGCCGTCCGCTCCGGCGACCCAGGCCGCCAAGCCGCAGGCCCAGGTCCAGGTGCAGACCGAGGCCGCCAAGCCCTCCGCGCAGCTCGAGACCCAGCTCCAGGTCGCCGTTCCGGCCCAGGCCGTGACCGCCACTCCGGTCGCCGCCGCCACCTCCGGCTTCGTCGCCCCGCTGGCCGGCCCGCGGCTCGGCACCGCCTACGGCGTGGCCGGCTCGATGTGGGCCTCCGGTCACCACACCGGCCAGGACTTCGTCGCCTCCACCGGCACCCCGCTGCGCGCCGTCGCCAACGGTGTCGTGGTCAAGGCCGGCAACGGCGGCGCCTACGGCAACGAGGTCGAGATCAGGCTCGCCGACGGCCACTACGCCGAGTACGCGCACCTCTCCTCGATCGGTGTGAGGATCGGTCAGACCGTCACCGCCGGCCAGCAGATCGGCCTCTCCGGCGCCACCGGCAACGTGACCGGCCCGCACCTGCACTTCGAGATCCGCAACGGCTCGGAGTACGGCTCGGACATCAACCCGGTCGCCTACCTGCGCGCGCACGGCGTCGCGCTCTGACCCCGAGAGCTCCGGGGTACCAGGAACCACCGCCGCTGCGGGCGAACCGATCGCCCGGGATGGTCATGTCGGGTGACCGCTCGACCGGGTGATCGCCGCACGGCGGACATGGGCGCGGGACACGCCCAGGCCGGCCCGGCCGCATGAGGACCTCCTCGTGCGGCCGGGCCGGTCGCTTTCGTTCCCGGGCCCGCCCGGGGTGTTCGATCGATCGAACGAAGCGTCAACTCCGGTGTCCCACAGGGTGGTCGCCGGGATCTCCGGGCGCCTCCGGGGCGCCATGCTGGCGGACGGTCAGTGCCCGGCCGGTCCGGCGGTCGGGCGGGCCGGGAGGCGAGGAGGCCGGATGGCGGTCCGCAGCGGGGGCGTGGCGGGGGAGACGGCCGGGCGGGAGCGGCCCGGGGCGGGCGGGGTCGACCGGCTGAAGGCGGACTCGGTCGGCCTGGTCGGCGTGGTGTTCATGGCGCTCGCCACCGCCGCCCCGATCACCGCGATGACCGGCAACCTGCCGATCATCGTCGGTCAGGGCAACGGCGCGGGCGCGCCCGCCGCGTACATCGTGGCGACCGTGGTGCTGACGGTGTTCTCGGTCGGCTACGTGGCGATGGCCCGGCACATCACCGCGGCCGGCGCGTTCTACGGCTACGTCTCGCACGGGCTGGGGCGGGTGGCGGGGATGGCCTCGGGGCTGCTCGCGGTGCTCGCGTACGTCGTCACCGAGGCCGCGGCCCTCGGCTTCTTCGCGTACTCGCTGCGCGGGCTGGTCCGTTCGCAGCTGGGGGTGGACGTCGGCTGGGGCTGGTACGCGCTGTTCGGGGCGGCGGTGATCGGGGTGATGGGCTGGTTCGACCTGCACCTGACGGCCAGGGTGCTCGGGGTCGCGCTGGTGCTGGAGATCGGCGTCCTGTCGGCGGTCTCACTGGCGGTGCTGCTCTCCGGCGGCGGGCCGGACGGTCTCGCGGCCGGGACCCTGAACCCGCTGAACGCGCTGAAGGGGGTGGGGAGTTCGGGCACCTCGGCGGCCGGGCTCGGACTGTTCTTCGCGTTCTGGTCCTGGGTGGGCTTCGAGTCCACCGCGATGTACGGCGAGGAGTCCCGCGACCCGAAGCGGGTGGTGCCGCGGGCCACGCTGATCTCCGTGATCGGGGTCGGGCTGCTCTACGTCTTCGTGTCCTGGATGATCGTGTCCGGCAACGGCGTCGAGCGGGCGGTCGCGGTGGCGGGCGGCGCGGTGCCGGGCAAGGACGGCAACAGCCTGTTCTTCGACCAGCTCGCCGCGCACTTGGGGGCCTGGGCGGTGAAGGTCTTCCAATGGCTGGTCGTCACCGGCTCGTTCGCCTGCGCGATGGCCTTCCACCAGTGCGCGGCCCGGTACCTGTACGCGATCGGGCGGGAGGGGCTGCTGCACCCGGCGCTCGGCCGCACCCATCCGCGGCACGGCTCGCCGCATGTCGCCTCGGTCACACAGTCGGTCATCGCGGTGGGGCTGGTGGCGGGGTTCCTGGCGGCCGGCATGGACCCGTACGCGCACCTGTACACGCTGCTGGCGCTGCTCGGGACGATGGCGATCCTGGTCGTGCAGACGCTCTGCTCCTTCGCCGTGGTCGGGTACTTCCACGTGCGCGGACGGCACCCGGAGACGGCGCACTGGTTCCGGACGCTGGCCGCGCCGCTGGCGGGCGGGGTGGCGATGGCCGGGGTGGTGGTGCTGCTGGTGCTCAACCGGGACGCCGCGGCGGGGGAGGCGGCGCACACGCTGCTGTTCCGGCTGATCCCGTACCTGGTGATCGGGGTGTTCGCGGGCGGGGTCGGGCTGGCGCTCGCGGTGCGCCGGTGGCGGCCCGGGCTGTACGCGCGGATCGGGCGGGTGGTGCTGGAGGACGCGGTCGAGCGGTGACCGGGCCGGGCCGCGGTGGCCGACGGGCCCGGGCGTTCGCGCCGGGCGGGCCCGGGTTCAGCGCCGGTGGACCGGCAGGCCGTACTGGGCGGCGGCCAGCAGCTCGTGCATCCGGTGGCCGAAGTCGTCGGTGTCCCGGGCGGGTTCGGGGAAGACCAGGCGGACGTCGCGGTGGCCGTGCGAGTGGTCCAGGCGCAGCACCAGGCCGTGGCGGTCCAGGGCGAGCGGGCGGACCTCCGGGGCGTGGGCGAGCACGGCCGGGTCGAGCAGCCGGGTGAGGACGTCGAGCGCCTCGGCGTGGTCGTCGGCGAGGTGGGTGAGCAGCATGGCCTCGTACCGGGCCAGCGGGTCGGGGGTGGCCAGGGCGAGGTCGGCGGCGGTGATCGCGCCGGTGGCGTACGGGGTGGCGAGGACGGCGTGGGCGACGTCCACCCGCAGGTGCACGCCGAGGCCGTCGTCGGTGAGGTGGGCCGGCCGCAGTCGGCCGGCCAGGGTGAGGCGGGCGCGGACGCGGTCGCGGACGGCGACGGGGGCGATGTCGGTGACGTCGAGGACGACGGCGAGGCCCTCGGCGGCGCCGACGGCGGCCGTGGTCAGCGGGTCGTCCAGGGCGGCGCGCAGCCGCAGCCGGGAGCCGTGCACGGAGACCTGGGTGTCCAGGTGGTGGTGCTCGCCCAGGGCGCGGACGGTGAGCGAGGAGGTCGTGCTGAGCAGGCTGTGGATCCGGTCGGCGGTGCTGGGCTCGGGGACCTCGGTGTCGCCGGTGGGCAGGCTCATGGACGGACCTCCAGTTAGTTAGGTGAGCCTAACCTAATGTGCGGCTGGGGGTGTGGCAAGCAGGCGGTGGGGCGAGCGGGCGGGCCCGGGCAGGCGGAAGGGCCCGGACGCGCGGGTGGCGTCCGGGCCCTTCCGTCGGGCGGGGCCGGGTCAGCCGATGACGGCCTGGGCGTCGATCTCGACCAGCATCGGCTCCTGCGGCAGCTCGACGAAGACGGTGGTACGGCACGGCTTCACGCCGCCGGGCTTGATGTTCTCGTCGATGAACTCGGCGTAGACCTCGTTCATCAGCGGGAAGTCGGCGCGCTTGGTGAGGTAGACGCGGAACATCACCACGTCCTCGATGGTGGCGCCGCCGGCCTCGACGATGGCCTTGACGTTCTCCAGGGTGCGGCGGGTCTGCGCCTTCACGTCGCCGTGGTGCAGGTACTCGCCGGTGGCCGGGTCCTGCGGGCCCTGGCCGGAGACCTGGAGGAACGGGCCCTTGCGGACGCCCTGGGAGAACATCCAGGCGGGGGCGGGGGCGCCGTCGGTGCGGATCTCGGTCTTCTCGAAGGTCTGGGGGTGCTCGGCGGACATCGGGTTCCTTACGTTGTGTGACGGTTCGTCAGTTGTGGTCGGGACGGCCGCAGTCGGCCGAGACGGCGCGGGTGGTGGCGAGCAGCTGCGGGAGCAGGTCCAGCACCTGCTCGTACGGCAGGACGACGTCCGGGACGGAGATCGAGGCGGCGGCGACCACCCGCCCGCTGGCGTCCCGGACGGGCGCGGCCACGCAGTTGATGAAGGACTCGTGCTCGGCGTGGTCCTGCGCCCAGCCCTGGGCGGCGACCCTCTCCAGCTCGGCGAGCAGCGCCTCGGGGGAGGTCAGGGTGCGTTCGGTGTGCCGGACGAAGTCGATCCCGGCCACCACCCGGCGCCGCTCCGGCAGCGGCAGGTCGGCCAGCAGCACCTTGGAGACGGCGGCGCTGTGCAGGGCGGCGCGCAGGCCGATCCGGGAGTACATCCGCACCGGGTGGCGGGAGTCGAACTTGTCGATGTAGACCACCTCGCCGCCCTCGTACGCGGCCAGGTGCACGGTCTGGCCGGTGGCGGCGTTCAGCTCGGCCAGGTGCGGGGCGGCGATCCGGCGCACGCCGCGCTGCTCCAGGGCCAGGCCGGAGAGCGCGAAGAGGCCGGCGCCCAGGTGGTAGCGGTAGGCCGCGTCGCGATAGACGAACCGTTCCTCTTCGAGGCTCTGCAGCAGTCGGAGCACGGTCGTCTTGTGGACGCCGAGCACCTCGGCGAGCTGGTCGAGGGAGCGCTCGCCCTCGCCGAGCTCGGCGAGGATGCGCAGGGCGCGGGTGACGGTCTGACTCATCGTGCTCCGCTTCGAGGGCTGGGGTTCCCGCTCATTGTGCCCGGGCCCGGTCGGCGGACGACGACCGGTCGGCGCACGGCGTCCGGTCGGTCGGGCGTGCGACGCCGGCGGGCAGGGACGGGCCGGTGATGCCCTCCGGGGTGACCCGGGTGGCGGCCCACTGGGCGGGGGAGGCGTCGAGCAGGGCGGCCACCACGGCGGCGTCCGGCAGCTCGGCCTGGTCGCCGGGGGCGGTCAGCGCGCAGGCGGCGCTCAGGTGGCCGAGTCGCAGCCGGCGCCGCTGGTCCAGGCCCCGGACGGTGCCGGCCAGGTAGCCGGCCGCGAAGGCGTCGCCGGCGCCGGTGGCCTCGACCACCTCGACCGCGAGGGCCGGCTCGGTGACCGCCGTACCGTCCTGCTCCAGGGCGGTGACCTGCCGGGCCGCGTCCTTGACCACGACGGTGGCCGGGGCGGGGAAGCGGCGGCGGAGCTCGGCCGGGTCGCCGGTGCCGAAGGCGGCCTCGGCCTCGTCGGCGCCGAGCAGCAGCAGGTCGGCGGCGTCCAGCAGCGGCGGCAGGACGGCCGGGTCGCGGTCGAGCCAGAGCGAGGGGCGCCAGTTGAGGTCGAAGCTGACCAGGCGGCCCGGACGGCGGTCGGCGAGCAGGGCGCGCAGCAGGGCCAGGCAGTCGTCGGAGAGCGCGGCGGTGATGCCGGACAGGTGCAGCAGCCGGGCGCCGGCCAGCAGCGCGGCGGCGGCCGGGTCGGCGAGCAGGCCGGGCGAGAGTGCGGCGGCCGCGGAGCCGCGCCGGTGGTAGTGCAGCCGGCTGCGGCCGGGGCCGAGGTCGTGGCGGTCGCCGGTGGTGCCGCCGACCTCCTTCAGGTAGAGGCCGGTCGGGCGGTGCGGGTCGACCGCGACCGCCGAGACGTCCACGCCGCGGGCGGCGACCTCGGCGAGCAGCCGGCGGCCGAAGCCGTCGTCGCCGACCCGGCTGATCCAGGCGGTCGGCACGCCGTGCGCGGCCAGCGCGCCCGCCACGTTGGACTCCGCGCCGCCGACCGAGAGCCGGAAGTTCTCCACCGACTCCAGCGGGCCCGGGCGGTCCGGCAGCAGGACGGCCATCGACTCGCCCACGCACACGGCCGTCGGGGGAGCGCCGGGGCGGGTCGGGCCCTGGGTGTCCTGTCGCGGCATGTGCGGGGCTCCTCGTCTGCGGCCGTTCCGTCGAGAGCGGGCCCACCGGGCCGACTCCGTGGCGCGTGAACGCCGCGTTCGTCCGTGAGCACCGCGTTCTCCGCGAGCACCGCACGTGAGCCGACCCCGTCGACCGGGAGCCCGGTCCGTTGACCGTGATCCGGCGCCGATGCTAGAACCGTGTTGCCAGCATGTGCAACCCTCGTTGCGCATGTTGCAACCTGTGCGGATGGAGGAACACGGTGGAGCAGACCTTCGCAAGCAGCGGTACCGGGCCGGGGATCGCCCGGGGAGCGGTGGCGGCCCTGGCCGACGAACCGCTCGACTGGCGGTTCAAAGCCGCTCCGCCGCAGTCGTGGGGCCGCAGCACGCGGGAGTGGCTCGCCACCGGCCCCACCCTCTCCTCGCTCGGCACCCCGCTGCTCACCCTCGACGGCGCCGCCCTCGACCACAACGTCCGCACCATGGCCGACTGGTGCGCCAAGGCGGGCGTCGCGCTCGCCCCGCACGGCAAGACCACCATGGCGCCCGCCCTCTGGCAGGCGCAGCTCGACGCCGGAAGCCACGGCATCACCCTCGCCAACCTGCCGCAGGTGCGGATCGCCCGGGCCTTCGGGGTCCAGCGCATCCTGCTCGCCAACGCCCTGCTCGACCCGGCCGGACTGGCCTGGCTCGCCGACGAGCTCGCCGCCGACCCGGACTTCGCCTTCCTCTCCTGGGTCGACTCCGTCGAGAGCGTGCGGCTGATGGACGAGGCGCTGCGCGCCGCCGGGGCCGAACGGCCGGTCGAGGTGCTGGTCGAGCTCGGCGGCCCCGGCGGGCGGACCGGCGCCCGCGGTACGGACGCCGCCGTCGAGGTCGCCGCCGCGGTGCTGCGCGCCCCCACCCTGCGCCTGGCGGGCATCGGCGGCTACGAGGGCGCGATCGCGCACGACGCCTCGGCCGAGGGACTGGCCGCCGTCCGCGGCTACCTGCGGGAGCTCGGCGAGCTGCACGGCCGGCTGGCGAGCGCCTACCTGGACGGCACCCCGCCGGTGGTCTCGGCCGGCGGCAGCGCCTACTTCGACCTGGTGGTCGAGGAGTTGGCGAACCTGCCGGAGTCGTTCACGGTGCTGCGCTCGGGCGCGTACATCGCCCACGACGACGGCTTCTACCGGGGCATCTCGCCGCTGGCCCGGGACGGCGGGCGGACGCCGTTCCGCGGTGCGCTGCACGGCTGGGCCCGGGTCGTCTCCCGGCCCGAGCCGCAGCTCGCGCTGCTGGACGCCGGCAAGCGCGACCTGCCCTTCGACGAGGGCCTGCCGGAGCCGCAACGGGTGCGCAGCGGCGCCGAGTTGACCGGAACGGCGGCCCGGATCACGGCACTCAACGACCAGCACGCCTTCCTGCGGGACGCGGGCGACCTCGCGCCGATCGGCGCCGTGCTGCGGCTGGGCGTCTCGCACCCCTGCACCGCCTTCGACAAGTGGACGGCGATCCCGGTGCTGGACTCCGCGGACGCGGCCGAGCCGAAGGTCACCGGCCTGGTCAGGACGTTCTTCTGATGCCCGGGGAGAGAGCGGCCCGCGGGGGCGCGACGGTCTTCCGGGGCGCCACCGTGGTGGACGGCACCGGCGCGGAGCGCTACCGGGCGGACGTCCGGATCGCCGACGGCCTGATCGTCGAGATCGCCAGGACCGGCGAGTCCGGTGAGGGCGGCGGGACCGGCGGGATCGGCAAGGGCCCCGGCACGGCCGAGGTGGTGGACGCCGACGGGCTGGTACTGGCCCCCGGCTTCATCGACATGCACGCCCACTCCGACCTCGCCCTGCTGCGCGAACCCGAGCACCCGGCCAAGGTCACCCAGGGCGTCACCTGCGAGGTCCTCGGCCAGGACGGCCTGTCCTACGCCCCGGTCGACGACACCACACTGGCCGCGCTGCGCCGCCAACTCGCGGGCTGGAACGGCGATCCGGACGGCTTCGACTGGGACTGGCGGGACGTCGCCGGCTACCTCGACCGGATCGACCGCAGCGGCGTCGCCGTCAACGCCTGCTACCTCGTCCCGCACGGCACGCTGCGGATGCTCGTCATGGGCTGGGCCAACCGTCCGCCGACCCCCGGCGAACTCGACCGGATGCGGCAGGTGCTGGCGAAGAGCCTGCTGGACGGCGCGGTCGGCATGTCCAGCGGCCTCAGCTACACCCCCGGGATGTACGCGGACACCGCCGAGCTGGTCGAGCTGTGCACCGTCGTCGCGGCCTACGGCGGCTTCCATGCCCCGCACCAACGCTCGTACGGCGAAGGGGCGTTGGAGGGCTACGCGGAGATGGTGGAGATCGCCCGGCGGAGCGGCTGCGCGCTGCACCTGACCCACGCCACGATGAACTTCGGGGTCAACCGGGGCCGGGCCGGCGAGCTGCTGGAGCTCCTCGACCGGGCGCTCGCCGACGGCGTGGACCTCACCCTGGACAGCTACCCCTACCTGCCCGGCTCCACCACCCTGGCCGCCCTGCTGCCGAGTTGGGCCACCGAGGGCGGCCCGGCCGCGACGCTGGCGCGGCTCGACGACCCCGCGCAGTGCGCGAGGATCCGGTACGAGGTGGAGGAGAAGGGCAGCGACGGCTGCCACGGGGTGGTCACCGACTGGGCGACGATCCAGATCTCCGGCGTCGGCTCGGCCCCGCTCGCCGGGACGGTCGGCCGCACCGTCGCCGAACTGGCCGTCGAGGAGCGGCGGACCGGCACCGAGGTCTTCCTGGACCTGCTGCGCCGGGACGGGCTGGCCACCACCATCCTCCAGCACGTCGGGCACGAGGAGAACGTCCGGGCGATCATGCGCCACCGCGCGCACACCGTCGGCAGCGACGGACTGCTGGTCGGCGCCCGGCCGCACCCGCGCGCCTGGGGTACCTTCCCGCGCTACCTCGGCCACTACAGCCGGGAGTTGGGAGTTCTCACGCTGGAGGAGACGATCGCCCGGATGACCGGCCGCCCCGCCGCCCGGCTGGGGCTGGACCGGCGGGGCCGGATCGCCCCTGGCCACCACGCCGACCTGGTGCTCCTCGACCCCGGGAAGGTCCGGGACGCCGCCACCTTCGAGGACCCCCGGCTGCCCGCCGAGGGCATCGAGTACGTGTACGTCAACGGCAGCGCCGTCGTCCGGGAGGGCCGCACCACCGGCGCCCGACCCGGGCGTGCCCTGCGCCGAACCGACCGAGGAACCCTGGCCACATGACCGAGCTGTCCGCTCCGACCGACCTCTCCTCCGACCCTTCCGTTCCGACCGGGCTTTCCGGACTGCGCGACGAACCGGTGATCGCGGTGGTCCGCGCACCCCGGATCCCGGACGCCGCCGCGCTCTGCGCGGCCCTCGCCGAGGGCGGCATCAACCTGACCGAATTCACCTACACCACACCGGATGTGACGGACCATCTGCTCAGGGCCTCGAAGGCCGGCTGGCGGGTCGGCGTCGGAACGGTGCTGACCGCCGAGCAGGCTCGGCGCGGGGTCGAGGCGGGGGCGTCCTTCCTGGTCACCCCCGGCTGCCGCCCCGAGGTCGCCGAGGCGGCGGCCACCGCCGGGGTGCCGGTGGTGCTCGGGGCGCTCACCCCGACCGAGGTGGCGCACGCGGTGGACCTCGGGGCCGCCGCCGTCAAGATCTTCCCGGCCCGGGCGTTCGGCCCCGGCTACTTCAAGGACCTGCGCGGCCCGTACCCCGACGTGCCGCTGGTGGCCTCCGGCGGGGTGAACGCGGGCAACGCCGCCGCGTTCCTGGCGCACGGCGCGCTCGCGGTCTGCGCGGGGACGGACGTGGTGCCGCCGGACGTGGTCGCGGCGGGGGACTGGGCCGAGATCACCCGGCGGGCCCGGGCGTTCACGGCGGCCTGCGCCGGGGCGGCGGGGGCGTAGCGGGCCGTCGACATCTGCGGTGGGGGCGCAGTCGGGCCGTCGGTGTTCGCGGCGGGGCATCGGCGTCTGCGGCGGGGCGAGGCGGGCTGTCGGGACGGCCGGGATTGGACGAGAATCGGGGGCACCCGGCTCGGCCCCGGCCGAGCCCGTCCCGGCCCAGCCCCTCCCCGCCCGGCCAGCCCCGGGCCCCGGACCCGGCAGGAGGAACCGCCCATGACCTCGACCCGCCCCGGCCCCGACTGGCTCGCCGACGCCGTGCTGTACCAGATCTACCCCCAGAGCTTCGCCGACTCCGACGGCGACGGCATCGGCGACTTCGCCGGCATCGCCGAGCACCTGGACCACCTCGCCTGGCTCGGCGTCGACACCGTCTGGCTCAACCCCTGCTTCGCCTCGCCGTTCCGCGACGCCGGGTACGACGTCGCCGACTACCTCACCCCGGCCCCGCGCTACGGCAGCACCGAGGACCTGGCCGCCCTGGTGGAGGCCGCCCGCGGCAAGGGCATCCGGGTCCTGCTGGACCTGGTGGCCGGGCACACCTCCGACCGCCACCCCTGGTTCCTGGCCTCCGCCGAGGACCCGTCCGACCACCGGTACATCTGGTCCGACCGCCCGGTGGACGGCTTCGTCGCCTCGCCCGGCAGCCGCCCCGGCTGGTACCTGCCGAACTTCTTCGACTGTCAGCCCGCGCTCAACTTCGGCTACGCACGCGGCAGTTCCGAGGAACCCTGGCGGCAGTCGGTGGACGCGGACGGCCCGCGCGCCAACCGGGCGGCGCTGCGCGCGATCATGGCGCACTGGCTCGGCCTCGGGGTGTCCGGCTTCCGGGTGGACATGGCCTACTCGCTGGTCAAGGACGACCCCGGCAAGGTGGAGACCGCCAAGCTCTGGACCGAGCTGCGCGACTGGCTGGACCGCGCCCACCCCGAGGCCGTCCTGCTCGCCGAGTGGGGAGACCCGGCCGCCGCCGTCACGGCCGGCTTCCACGCCGACTTCTTCCTGCACTTCGGCGGCGCGGACCACGGCCTGCCGCTGCGCTCGCTCTGGAACAACAACGGCGGGACGGTCGAGGAGTTCTGGCACCAGGAGGCCTGCTACTTCGAGGCCGAGGGCCGGGGCACCCCGCAGCCCTTCCTGGATGCCTGGCGCTCCGCCGCCGAACTCACCGAGGGCGGCGGGCAGATCGTGCTGCCCACCGCCAACCACGACTTCTCCCGGCTGGCCACCGGTCCGCGCACCGCGGAGCAGCTCGCCCCGGCCTTCGCCTTCCTGCTCACCTGGCCCACCCTCCCGGCGGTCTACTACGGCGACGAGATCGGCATGCGCTACCTGCCGGGCCTGCCCGACACCGAGGGCAGCGTCCTCGGGCCGCGGTTCAACCGGGCCGGCTCGCGCACCCCGATGCAGTGGACGCCCGGCCCCACCGCCGGCTTCTCCAGCGCCCCGCCCGAGCGGCTGTACCTGCCGGTGGACCCGGACCCGCACCGCCCGGACGTGCTCTCCCAGCGTGCCGACCCGACCTCGCTGCTGCACACCGTCCGGCGGCTGATCGCGCTGCGCCGGGCGCACCCGGGGCTGGGCGCGGCCGGCGGGGTGGAGGTCCGGCACACCGGCTACCCGCTGGTGTACACCCGGGCCGGGCGGTACCTGGTGGCGGTCAATCCGCGCCGGGAGCCGGCGTCCGTCCGGCTGCCGGGCCTGCCGGAGGGCGTCCCGTCGGCGCCGGGCGTCCGGCCGCTGGAGGTGCAGGGCGTGCGGGTCGCGGACGGGGAGCTGTGGGCGGACGGGTTCTCGTACGGGGTGTTCGAGCTGGGCTGAGCGCGGGCGGGGCGGTCGGGCCGAATGCGGCTGCGGTAGCCGGGCCGAGTGCGGCGGGGAGCCGGGTCCTGTTCGGGGCCCGGCTTCCGATCGGTGTCGGATAGTTGTAAGCTGCATCGATAGATGGTTGCATTTACCACCCTCATTGGTTGCATTTGCCACCTTCATGATCAAGCTGACAGACACGCCACCGGAGGACGGTACGAACGCCATGAGCACACCCCGGAACCCCGCCGCAGCGCCCACCCTGGGGCACTCGCTCAAGCACCTGGCCATCCACCTGATCACCCCGCTGCTGATGTGCCTGGGCATGGCGCTCGCCTACCAGGGCGCCTTCCACCAGCCCGAGCCCCACCACCTCAAGGTGGCGGTGGTCGGCACCACGCCGCAGGCGCAGGGCCTGGCGCAGGCCATCCAGGGCAAGGCCGGGAACGCGCTCGACGTCCGCACCGTGGACGACCGGGCCGCCGCCGAGCAGCAGCTGCGCGACCGGGACCTGGTGGGCGCCTTCGTGCCGGACGCCAAGAGCCCCGAGCTGATCGTCGCCAAGGGGAACTCGGACACCTCGGTGGTGGCCGCCACGGCGGTGTTCACCAACGTCACCGACCGGCAGGGCGTGCCGCTGCACGTCACCGACCTGACCACCCCGGCCGCGGGCGACCCGACCGGACAGGGCCTGTTCTTCCTGCTGGTCGCACTGAGCATCGGCTCCTACGCCAGCGTCGCGGTGATCGGCGCCGCCGGTGCGGGGCTGAGCATGGCGGTCCGGGCGCTGGTCGGGGTGGCGGTCTCGCTGGCGGTCAGCGTGATCGGCATCGTCACCGCCGGGCCGGTCTTCCACGTGGTCGACCACGACTACGCGGCGATCTGGGCGCTGGGCTGGCTCTACTCGGCGGGCATCGTGCTGATCGGCATCGGCCTGCACAGCTTCCTGAAGAAGTGGACCACTCTGGCCCTGATGGTGCTGTTCGTGATGCTGAACTTCACCTCCTCCGGCGGCATCTACCGGCCCGAGCTGCAGAACGGGTTCTTCGGCGGCCTGCACGGCTTCTGGACCGGCGCCGGCTTCCTGGAGGGCGCGCGCAGCATCATGTACTTCGACGGCGGCGCGGGCCTCGGCGGGCACGTCGTGACCCTGCTGGTCTGGCTGCTGCTCGGCGGTGCGGCGCTGGTGGCCGCGGCGATGTACGAGGGCCGCGGGCGCCGTCCGGTCGAGACGCCGGCGGAGGCCGAGGAGGAGATGGAGGAGGCGGTCGCGGTCTGACCGCGCCCCTCGGAAGGCTTCACCGGGTGCCGCGGGCATCGGCACCGGGTGGGGATCGGCGGCCCGCGCCCGGCCCTGGACAAGCCGGACGCGGGCCTCGGCGTCCCCCCGTACGCGCCTGGCGGTACGCCGCCTGCCCGATGAGGGCCTGGCCGACCACCAGGGTGTGGATCTCGCCGGTGCCCGTCGGGGTCACCCTGGCGTGCGGGTGCGGTGCGGGGTGCTCATGGGCGGTCCTCGGGGTCCTTGTCGTACGGGTCGGTCGGGGCGGTCGGGGCGTCCTGGTCGTGCGGGGCGTGTCGGTCGTACGGGGCGTCCAGCCAGGCGGTGAGCTCGGCGGTGTGCTCGCCGAGCCGGGGCGGGGGCAGGTGGTAGCGGGGCGGGGTGCGGGAGAGGCCGATCGGGTTGGCGACCAGCTCCAGCGGGCGGCCGTCCGGGCCGGGCAACGGCGCCCGCGGGCGCAGGCCGAGCGAGTCGGCGAGGGCGAAGGCCCCGGCCAGGTCGTTGACCGGTCCGCAGGGCACGCCGAGCGGGGTGAGGACCGCGAACCACTCGGCGGCGGTGCGGCGTTCGAGCCGGGCGGTGAGCTCGTGGGCCAGCGCGCCCACGTGCGCGACCCGGTCGGCGTTGGTGGCGAAGCGCGGGTCGGCGGCCAGTTCGGGGGCGCCCACGCCCCGGCAGAGCGCGGCGAACTGCCGGTCGTTGCCGACCGCGACGACCAGCGGGCGGTCGGCGGCGGTGAACACCTCGTACGGGGCGATGGAGGGGTGGCGGTTGCCGAGGATGCCGGGCACGGCGCCGGCCAGGGTGTAGCCGGCGGACTGGTTGACCAGGCCGGAGAGCAGGGTGGAGAGCAGGTTCAGCTCCACCAGCTGGCCCCGGCCGGTGGCCTCGCGCTCGCGCAGCGCGGCCAGCACGCCGACCGCCGCGTGCAGTCCGGTCAGGACGTCCACCAGTGCGACGCCGGTCTTCACCGGCTCGCCGGGGGCCGGGCCGGTGACCGACATCAGGCCGCCGACGGCCTGCACCAGCAGGTCGTAGCCGGGCAGTCCGGCGCCCTCGCCGGAGCCGAAGCCGGTGATCGAGCAGTAGACCAGCCGCGGGTTGAGCGCCTCGGCGCGGTCCGGGCCGAGGCCGTGGCGGGCCATCGTGCCGGGGCGGAAGTTCTCCACCAGCACGTCGGCGCGGCGGACGAGTTCGACGGCGCGGGCGTGGTCGGCCGGGTCGCGCAGGTCGAGGGTGAGGGAGCGCTTGTTGCGGTTGACGGAGAGGAAGTAGGTGGCCTCGCCCTGGGCGTGCGGCGGGCCCCAGGCGCGGGTGTCGTCGCCGGTGCCGGGCTGCTCGACCTTGATCACGTCGGCGCCGAGGTCGGCCAGCAGCATGGTCAGGTAGGGCGCGGCGAGGACCCGGCCGAAGTCGGCGACCAGGACGCCGTCCAGCGGGAGCCCGGTCACGACCGCCCCCTGGCCGCCCCGGCCGCGGCCGTCGCGCCGCCGGTCGCCGGGCCACCGGCCGTCGCGTCGCCCGAGGGGGCGTCGCCGCGCAGGTGCGGGCGGGCCAGCAGGAGGTAGAGGCCGCCGGCCGCGAGCACGACCACCGCCGAGAGCAGCACCAGGTAGTTGTCGTACCAGGCGGCGTCCGGGGTGCGGCCCCAGCAGATGTTGACGATCGCGGCGACGCCGTAGACCAGCGCGCCGATGTTCACCGCCAGGCCCCAGCGGCCGAGCCGGAAGTCCCCGCTCGGGCGCCAGCCGCGCAGCCGGGCCCGCAGGGCGGCCAGCACCACCATCTGGAAGGCCAGGTAGATGCCGATGCTGGAGAAGGAGATGATCTTCGTGAGGGCGCCCTCGGAGAGCGCCGAGGCACCGACGATGATCACGCCGGGCAGCGCCGCGGCGAGCAGCAGCGCGTACGGCGGCACCCGCAGCCGGCCCGAGACGGTGGCCAGCAGCCGGCTGCCCGCGATCATCCGGTCCCGGGCGAAGGAGTAGGCGAGCCGGCTCGCCGCCGCCTGGAGGCTCAGCACGCAGGACAGGAAGGAGATCAGCACCACGCCGATCACCACCCGGGCGCCGGCCGCGCCGAAGGCGTCGTGCAGCACCTTGGCCACCGGGTCCTTGTCGTCGCCGGAGACCACCGCGCCGATGTCCTGGATCGACATCACCAGGGCCAGGCTGACCCCGATCGCCGCCGCGCCGCCGACGTAGATGGTGCGCCGCATCGACTTGGGGATCTGTCGACCCGGATCGGCCACCTCCTCGGCGACGTCGCCGCAGGCCTCGAAGCCGAAGAACAGGAAGACCGCGATCAGCCCGGCGGCCAGGAAGGCGTCGGCGTAGTTCCCGTCGCCGCCCGCGCCGAAGCGGTCGAAGACCACACCGAGGCCGTGGTAGCGGTGCGTCAGCAGCAGCCAGGCGCCGACCGCCAGGGCGCCGAGCAGCTCGGCGGCGAAACCGAACATGGCCGCCGCCGACAGGACCCGGGTGCCGCCGAGGTTGATCACGGTGGCGAGCGCCAGCAGGCCGAGCGCGCACCAGACGGTCGTCGCGGTGCTCGGCTCGACGCCCAGGAGGGCGGCCACGTACGGACCGGCGCCGTAGGAGACGGCCGCGATGGTGGACATCAGCGCCAGCAGGTAGACCCAGCCGGTCAGCCAGCCCCAGGTGCGGCCCCAGAGCCGGCGCGCCCACGGGTACACCCCGCCGGCCACCGGGAACTGGGCGACCACCTCGCTGAACACCAGGGCCACCAGCAGCTGGCCGAGGCCCGCGATCAGGAAGCTCCAGACCATCGGCGGCCCGGCGGTCTGGAGCGAGGTGGCGAAGAGTGTGTACACGCCGACCACGGGGGAGAGATAGGTGAAGCCGAGCGAGAAGTTCGCCCAGAGGCTCATGTCGCGCTTGAACTCGGAGGTGTAGCCGAGGGCGGCCAGCCGTTCGGCGTCCGGGTCGGGGGAGTGGGCGGTGGCACGGGCACTGGCATCGGTCATGACCTGCTCCTGGGAACGTGTCGTGATGCGTCGTCAGGACGCGTCGTTGTGACGCGTCGTCGTGATGCGTGGGGGAGTGCTGCGGGGTGCTGTTCGGGCCGAGGCTGCGGGAGAACATACGAGATTGAGTTTCTAGCGGCAAGGGTGCGCGCTCGACCGGGAGGTACCCTGCGGGAAACATCCGGTCGGACGGTGATCCGGCGACGGCGGTTCGGCGACGGCGGTTCGGAGACGCTCATCCGGAGGCGGGTGATCCGGCGACGGGCGACCCGGCGACGGTGATCGAGGAGGGGGCGGTGTGACGACCATCGGCAGTGCGACCCCGCTGCTCAGCGCCGTCCTCGCGCCGCTCGCCGACCTCGGTCGCGCCGACGCGGTGGCCCGCCGGATCACCGAGGCGATCGCCCTCGGGCTGGTCGCGGACGGGGACCAACTGCCCAGCGAGAACGACCTCGCCGACCAGCTCGGCGTCGCCAACGGCACCGTCCGCGAGGCCCTCGCCCTGCTCCGCGAGGCGGGGCTGATCGAGACCCGGCGCGGCCGCAACGGCGGCAGTTTCGTCCGCACCCCCGCGGAGGGCTCCCAGCACCTCCAGCTCGCCCGGCTGCGCGACCTCGCCACCGTCGACCTGCGCGACCTCGGCGACGAGGAGCTGGCCGTCTTCGGCACCGCCGCCCGGCTCGCCGCCGAACGCGCCCCGGCCGACCTCGGCCCCAGGCTCACCCGGCTGGTGCACGACCTGCGCGACGCCGCCGGGCCCGCCGAGCGGTGCCGCGCCGACGCCCGCTTCCACATCGAACTCGCCGTCGCCGCCCAGTCGGTGCGGCTCACCCAGCTCGCCGTCCGGCTCCAGGCCGAACTCGGCCCGCTGCTCTGGCTGCCCGCCCCGCACGGGCCGGACCAGGAGCGCTTCGCCGAGCAGCACCGGGAGATCCTGGTCGCGGTGCTGGCCGGCGACGCGGCCGGCGCCCGGGCCGCGGCCGAGGCGCACGCGGTGGCCTGCGTCCACCATCTGGTCCGGCGGCACCTGGAGTTGGCGGACGACGGCTGAGCCGGGGCCCGTTGCTCCCGGAACCCGTTGTTCCCGGAGCCCTCCCTCGCCGGAAGTCCGTTCCCGGAGCCGCCCCTCGCCGGAAGTCCGTTGCCGGAAGCCCGTTGCCGCCGGAACCCTCCCTCGCCGCCGGAGCCGTCATGACCAGCGCGTCCAGCCCCGCCCTGCCCGTTGCCCGAGCCCTCGGCGGGCCCGCCGCCGTCGAGCGCTGCGCCCGACGGGTCGCCGCCGCCGTCGACGAGGTGCTCGCCGAATTGGACGGCCTGCGGGCGGCCGCGGCCGACTGCTGGACCCGGGCGGCCGCCGAGGGCCGCCGGCCCGGGGCCGCCGAACTCGCCGCGGTGCGCGGGGCGGTGGGCGAACTGCTGGCGCGGCCCGGCTCGCGCTGGTTCGGCTGCGGAGCGGTCGTGGCACCCGGCGCGCTCGCCGACGCGGACCTGCACGCGGAGTGGTGGTACCGCGGCGCGCGCGGGGCCGGGGAGCGGCGGCTGCGGCTCGTGCTCGACCCGGCGGACGCCGAGTTCTACGACTACCGGGTGCTGCCCTGGTTCGCCCGGCCCCGGGACGAGGGGCGGGCCGTGGTGGCCGGGCCGCAGGTCGACCTGCTCTGTGCCGACCGGTACGTGCTGTGCTGCGCCCGGCCGGTGGTCGTCCCGGGCGCCGGCTTCGTCGGGGTGGCGGCCGGGGACGTCCCGCTGGCCGCGCTGGAACGGCTGCTGGTGCCGCCGCTGCGGGAGCTGGCCGGCGAGGCCGCGCTGCTCGACGGCGAGGGGCGGGTGCTGGCCGCCACCACCCCGGCCCTGCCGGTGGGTTCGCTGGCGCGCGGGCTGCTCGCGGACCCGGCGGCCGGGCGGGCCGGGGTGCCGTCGGCGGCGGTGGACTGGACGGTGGCGCGCGGCTGACGGTTGACCGGACGGTGCCGGCAAGCCGATATGACCTTCATTTGTGAAGGTATTAGTCGTTCCGCTTCCCACGTCCGGGCGGCGTGCTGAAGCAGCAGTCGCCGCAGAGACCGGCGCCCGGCCCCAGCCGGTAGTAGAGGCAGCAGCTGTTCCGGCGGAACGCCGTACCGCGCGGCCCGGTGCGCAGGGTACCCGACCCGGCCAGCGGCGGACGGTCCAGCAGCTCCGCCACCAACGCCCGTGCGGCGGCCGGCGCATGGGCGTCCAGGATCCGCAGCGTCCCGGCCAGCGCGGAGGCGGCGTTGCCGAGCAGCAGGCGGCGGGAGAGCGGGGCGGCCGCCCGGACGGCCGTCGCCAGCGGCTCCAACTGGCCCAGCAGGACGGCCTCGTGCAACTGGTCGGCGAGCGTCCCGGCGTCCTTCCCGGCGGCCGTCCCGGAGGATGGAACGGCGGATGGAACGGCGGGCGGCCGGACGGGCTCCGGCGGGGTCCACAGGTCGAGCGGGCCCTGGTCCGGGATCCGCACCCAGGCGTGCTCCAGGGTCGGGACCGTCCCCAGCAGGACGGCCGAGCCCAGGCCCACCGACCAGAAGCGGGCGGCCAGTCCCAGGTGCAGGATCGAGGCGGCGACCCGGGGCTCGTCGGTGCCGAGTCGCCGCGCCACCACCCGCAGCCGCGCCGCCAACGGCGCGTCCGGCCCGGTGCCGTACAGCTCGGCCAGCGGCCGGAAGCCCTCGGGCGGACGGTCGGCCGGTGCGGTGTCCAGCGCGAAGTACGGCCCGACGGCGGCGAGTCGGGCGTAGTCCGGCGGCCGAAGGCCGGGTGCGGGGTTCAACGGCCGTCCCCTGTGCGGTCGTTGAACCCCGCACCCGCCCGCGGCGGGGTGGTCGGATGGTCGAGGGGCATCGGGGCCTCCAGGTCTGCGGGTGCTCGGGCGACCATGCGCGTCGCCCCGGTCGGACCCGAGCGGCCCGGGCAGGCCTGGTCGGCCGGGTGTCAGCCGCGCACGGAGAAGTCACCACTGGTCGTGCGGATGAACGGTACCGTGCCCTGGCAGTCCGAGACCGGCTGGCCGAAGACGCCCCAGACCCAGCCCATCCGGTCCCCGCGCCGCCCGTTGTCCTCCACCGAGAGCGCGACCTTCTGACCGGTCAGCTCCAGGCCCGGGAACCACGGCGCCTCGCTCTTGGTGATCACCCCGGTGGCGATCGCCTCCCGGCCGCCGACGGCCAGGCAGGTGATGTCGCCCTCGAAGTCGGCGACCAGCCGGCCGTCGGTGTGCACGTGACGGACGTGGAAGTGGCCCGCGGTGCCGCGTGGATCGGTGTTGGTGGAAGTGCGGGCGTCCACCGAGATCTGCACCGGGTCGCCCTCGAAGCCCTGGAAGGCCGTGGTGAGGACGGTGTTGCCGGTGCCGCGCACGCTCACCGGTCCGAAGCCGCCCGCGGGGTCGGCCGGTTCCGCGGCGGACGCCTGTGCTGCGGACGCCTGTGCGGCGGGGACCGGTGCGACGGTGGTGGTCGGTGCGGCGACGGCGGCCGGTGCGGCGGTGGCGGCCGTCGCGGTCAGCAGGAGGAGCGAGACGGCGGCGGTGGCGAGGCGGCGGTTCATGGGGGTGGGTTCTCCTTCGGGCTCGGTCGTTCCGGTGCCACTCAGCATGCTTCCGCCCGGCCGCGCGGGCCTCCCGCTGCGGAGGGGAGTTGAGGGTGGGCCGCTCCTCCCCGGGAAGGAACCGGCCTCCCCCGGGAGAGCTGCCCCCTAGGCTCGGTGGGTGCGCACCGAAGCCCGAACCAGCTCCGCCCAACCCAGCTCCGCCCGACCCCGCTCCGCCCGGATCCGCCGGCCGCTCGCCGCCGTCTCCGCGCTCGGCCTGCTGGCGCCCGTCCTGCTGGCGCAACCGGACGCCCGGGCGGCGGCCGCGCTGCTCGCCCTGACGGCGGCGTTCGCCGTGGTGGTGACGCTGCTGCCCTGGCCCGCCGGGCGGATCACGCTCGGTGCGGCGGTCGGGGCGGTGGCCGGGGCCTCGCTGCTGGTCGACCTGGTCTACCCGGGGCCGTACCGGCTGCCCGCGTTCTGGCTGCCGTTCGAGTGGCTCGCCCTGATCGGGCTGCTCTTCCGGGCCGTCCGCGGGCTGTCCGACCGCCGGGTCGGCCCGGTCGGCGGACTGCTCGGGCTCGCGGCGGTGCTGCTGCCGCTGCGGTTCTCCCTGCGGACGCCGCAGGGCGGTGCGGCCTGGTCGGTGGTCGGGGTGCTGCTCTCGCTGCTGCCGCTGCTCGGTGTCGCGGGGGCGGCCCTCTACCTGCGGGTCCTGGACGCCCGACGGGAGCGGGCGGTCGCCCGGGCCCGGCGCGAACAGCGGCTGGAGGTGGCGCGGGGGCTGCACGACTTCGTCGCGCACGAGATCACCGGCATCGTGCTGGAGGCCCAGGCCGGTCAACTCCCGGACCAGGAGCCGGGGGAGACCGCCGCACTGCTGCGGCGCCTGGAGGAGGCCGGGCTGCGGGCGCTGGACTCGATGGACGAGATGGTCGGCGCCCTGCGCGAGCCGGGCGGTGAGGGCGGCCGGGACGGCCGGTCCGATCCGCCGGGCCGGGAGGAGCGGGAGGAGCGGGCCGATGGGGCGACCACGCGCCGGCTGGGCCTGGCCGACCTCCCCGAACTGGTCACCCGCTTCGGCGCCACCGGTGCCGGCGGCACCACCGGTGCCCCGCGCGCCACCGCCGAGCTGGCGCCCGAGACCGCCGGCCGGCTCTCCGCCGAGGCCGAGGCGACCGCGTACGCCGTCGTCCTGGAGGCCCTCACCAACATCCGTCGGCACGCGCCGCAGGCCACCGAGGTCACCGTCCGGGTGGCCCCCGGCACGGACGGCGCGGTCGAGCTGACCGTCACCGACGACGGCGGCCCGTCCCGCAGGCCGCTGCTGCGCCGCCGCCCCGGCGCCGGCGGCACCGGCCTGGCCGGGCTCACCGCCCGCGCCGCCGCCCACGGGGGCTCGCTGACCGCCGGCCCGGGCATACCCGCGGGCTGGCGGGTCAGCTGCTCCCTGCCGGGGCGCTGAGGCACGCGTCCTGTGGCGTCGGCCGGCGCCGCAGGGCTGCCCCTGCTTCCGGGTGCGTCGCGGTCAGTGGCCCCGGCCGCCGCCGCCCCGGGTGCCGCGCGGGCGGGTCAGGGTGAAGCGGTCGACCGGGACGAGGTCCCCGTACGGCCCGCTGACGGAGTAGTAGGTGACGCCGATCGTGGTCTGCCCGTTGCGCCCGCCCGGGTCGACGTCGAAGGAGGCGAAGCCGTACGGGTTGTCGGCGTCCCGGAAGGCGGACCAGGGGGCGTCCTCGATGACGTACACCGGCGGGCGCTTGCCGGTGGCCGGGTCGACGGCGCCGACGCCGGTGATCACCCGGGCCTTGGCGGGGCTGAAGAAGAGCTGGTTGGACGGGGCCGAGGTGCCGCCGCCGCCGATGACCATGTGGACGGTGCCCTTGGTGGTGTCGATGGTCTCGGTGCCGGTGGAGACCGGGATCGGGGTGCGGGTGTCGGTCGGCTGCTGGCCGCGGATCGGGTGCGAGCGCTCGTAGTGGTGCTCGTGGCCGCAGACCACCAGGTCCACGCCGTACTTGTCGAACAGCGGCACCCAGGCCTCGCGGACGCCGAGGTCGGCGCCGTTGAACTTGTCGGCGGTGGAGATCACCACCTGGTGCATGCAGACCACGATCCAGTCGATCCCCGGGTCCGCGTTGGCCGCGATCAACTCCCGTTCCAGCCAGCGCTGCTGGGCGCCGCCGGAGTAGCCGTGGACGTAGCTGCTGCCGCCGTCCTGGTAGGCCACGTCGTCGTTGTTGAGGCTGATCACCCGCACCGAGCCGGCCGTGAACGAGTACCACAGGCCGCGCGTCTCCGCGTCGGAGCGGGCGTCCGGCAGCTCGAAGTACGCCTGGTAGGCGCCGTAGCCGATCGGGCCGTTGCCCTTCTCGTTCTCGTGGTTGCCGGCCGCGGGCATCCAGGGGCGGTGGCGGGCCGATCGGGTGTTGTTCTCGAACCAGTCGGACCAGGTGCGGACCCGGTCGGTGGCGATGTTCGCGTAGCAGAGGTCGCCGTTGAGCAGGTGGAACAGCGGGGCGATCCGCTCGACCCCGGCGGTGGTGTCGCCGGCGGCGGGGCTGCCGAGGTTGTCGTTCACGTAGCCGTTGGCGGTCTTCTTGCCGAGGGTCGGGGTGCCCTGGTCGCCGAAGCTGGTGAAGGTGAAGGCGGACCGGCCGCGCGGGGCGGTGCGGACGGTGCCGAGTTCGGGGGTGGTGCCGTCGTGGACGGCGGCGTAGACGTAGTCCGTGTCGGCGCGCAGGCCGGTCAGCCGGGCGTGGTGCGTCTGGACCTCGGTGCCGGACGCGGCGTCCCGGTAGGTGCGGGTCGCGGCCTGGACCGTCCGGCCGAAGCCGCCGTTCGAAGTCCCGTACACCACTCGGGGGTTGCCGACGGACCGGGTGGTGTGCCAGGAGACCACCACCTCGCGCGAGGCGTCCGAGCCGAACTGGAGGTGGAGGCCGGCCACCCGCGGCGCGCCGGAGCGGTCCGGCCGCTGCCACAGCACCGGGGAGGCGGCGGCGGGGGCGGCCGAGACGCCGGAGAGGGACACGGCACCGCCGAGGCCGACGCCGGTTGCCCCGGCCAGGAGCCCGCGCCTGCTGACGGGGAGACGTCCACTGGAATCGTTCATGGCGGCCAGCCCACCGGACGAAGGTGAACCGCGCCGGGTCCGCCGCGTGAACTTTCCCGTCCGTCACCCGTGCGTCACACTGCTGGGCGTGACGAGGACGAACGGCGACGGCCCGCGGGTGATCCGCACCCTGATCGCGGACGACCAGGAGGCCGTACGGCGCGGTGTGCGGCGGATCCTGACGGCCCAGCCGGACATCGAGGTGGTGGGCGAGGCGGCGGACGGGCTCGCCGCGCTGGAGCTGGCGGCCGAACTGCGGCCGGACGTCGCGCTGGTGGACATCCGGATGCCGCGGATGGACGGACTGGAGCTGACCCGGCGGCTGGCCGGGCCGGGGGTGGCGGAGCCGGTGCGGGTCGTGGTGCTGACCACCTTCGACCTGGACGAGTACGTGTACCCGGCCCTGCGGCACGGGGCGTCCGGTTTCCTGCTGAAGCGTTCCGGCCCGTCCCTGCTGGCCGAGGCGGTGCGGGCGGCGGCGGACGGGGAGAGCCTGATCAGCCCGTCGGTCACCGTCCGGCTGCTGCGGCACGTGACGGCTCCGCGCCGCCCGGAGCGGCGGCGGCCCGCGCTTGTGGTGCCGCTGACCGAGCGGGAGGTGGAGATCGCCGGGCACGTCGCGGCGGGCCGCACCAACGCGGACATCGCCGCGGAGCTGTTCATCTCGCCGGGGACGGTGAAGACCCACGTCGCCAGCGTCCAGCGCAAGCTCGGGGTGGCGAACCGGGGCGGGATCGCGGTGCACGCCTGGGAGATGGGCTGGGCGGCGCAGGAGCGGTAGCGGCGGTGCCGCGGAGACGGGTGCGCGCCCACGGGGCCGAGGGGATGCTCCGTGGACGCGCGGAACCTACGAGGTGGGGGTGGCCTCCGGACGTGACGTCCTCCGGCCGGTAGTTCGATCGTCGACCGAGGTAGTCATCCAGCGTCGGACCCTGATCCGTCTCGATCCGTCGCCACTGCCTCCTGCGGTCGAACTCCTTCAGCTACCTCGCAGGTCCATCTCCCATCATGCGCCTCCTGCGGGCTGTGCACCAGGGGTGAACGGTATGAATCCAACCAATTTTCGCAACTCGGGCAATCCGGGGTTAATCGGCTGGCGGGGCTGCCGGGCGACAAGACCTCCGTCAGGGGCGCGGCCAGCCGTCCACGAAGGTCAGCGTCCGCTGGTACGGCCCGTCGGGCCCGGTGCTGCGGTACTCCTCCGTGCTGCCGCCGGTCCGGACGGTGCGGTCCCCGTCGTGCCGCCGGGCGGTGGGGCGCAGGGTGTGGTCGACGGTGGAGCGCTCGGTGACGTGGCCGCCGGTCGCCGCGGTGGCCTCGCGGTGGTAGCCGAGCTCCATGGCGGTGGTCTGGTCGGTGTTCCCGGCCGCGTCGCGGCTCACCCGGTAGCTGACGTCCAGCGGTTCGCCCTCGTGCACGGTGGTGGTGCGGTGCGGGCCGCCACCCCAGGTCGCGGTGGTGCGGGTGAGGTCGGTGCCGTTGTGCAGCGTCACGTCGTTGCCGCCGTCGCGCAGCCGCTGGGCGGAGCGGAAGGCGAGCTCGTCGCGGACCTCGGTGGTGATCCGGCCGTGCGAGGTCTGCACCCAGCCCCGGGCGAGGTCGTCGCGGGCGGCGGTGACCGTCCAGTCGCCGCTGCCGCCGCCGTGGTCGGCGAGGTCGGTGGCGACGGTGGCCTCCGGGGCGACCCGGTGGTCGGTGAGCTGTCCGGTGGTGCGGGCGGCGCCGTGGTCGGTCTCGGCGAAGAGGTTGACCTGGCCGGTCCAGACGTCGTTGCTCTGCGCCTCGGCGGTGTTCACGGTGACGCCCACGGTGTGCGGCCGGCCGTCCAGCAGCAGTCCGACGTACGGGGTGAGGTCGAGCCGGTAGGCGGGCAGGTCGAAGGCGAAGACGCCGGGCACGGGCCGCCAGAGCAGCGGGTCCCAGCCGCCGGTGTAGATCACCGGGTACGGCCAGACCGCGCCGGCCACCCGGCCGTCCACGGTGAGCCGCAGTTCGCGGAACGGGCCCTTGCCGCAGATCCCGCTGCCGGGGTTGGCGGCGGCGAAGGCGTCCGGTGCGGAGGCGTAGGCGAACTCCTCGCAGGCGCCGCCGCCCCGGGCGTAGACCTCGGCGGTGAGGCGTTCGAGGTTCTGCGGGAAGACGAGGTCGCGCCCGGCGGCGGGGGTGGCCTGGGTGAGCCCGAACGGGCCGGTGGTGAGCAGCCGGTCGGCGGAGCGGGCGGCCGGCCAGTGCCCGTCCGCGGTGTAGAAGGTCAGCTTCGCGCTGATCGTGAAGACGCCGGTGTAGGTGGCGTCGGTGACGTTGGCGAGGTCGAAGGAGAACTCCTGCGGGCCGCCCGCGAAGAGCGGGGCGTAGCGGGTGACGTCGTGCTCGACGTTCCAGGCGATGCCGTCCTTGGACGGCTCCGGGGTGGAGGAGAGCAGCACCTGGACGCCGCCGACGCGGACGCTGAAGATCCGGTCGAACTGCCGCCCGGCGACCTGTCCGTGGAGGTCCATGACCACCGCGGACCAGGGGCCGGCGCAGTCGGCGGGCGGGGTGAGGGTGGCGTTGTACGGGGTGTCCGGCGGGTTGCCGTACCCGTTGCGGAACTCGCGCTCGTGCATCACCTCGACGGTGCAGGAGCGGGTGTCGGGGCGGGTGAGCGGCTTGGTGGCGGTGACCGGGTCGTGGTAGTCGGTGCCGAAGTCGGCGTGGGCCGGGGCGGCGGCGGTGAGGGTGCCGGCCAGGGTGAGGACGGCGGCGCCGATCAGACCGGCGGTGCGGCGGAGCAAGGGGCGCAGGGCCAAGGCGGGTTCCCGGGGTCGGGCGGCCCGCGGGCGGGTGCCGCGGGCCGGTCGGATGATCCGGGAATCCTTTCGGGGGTGGCATGCCAGCGTCAAGGATTCGCGCCGACCGGATCCGGGCCGGCGGGTGGGTCGGGTCGGGTCGGTCAGGGAGTGGGTCGGGTCGGGTCGCGCCGGTCAGGGAGTGGGTCGGGCCGGGCCGGTCACGGAGTGCGTCGGGTCAGCGGTCCTCCAACTCCGCGGCCTCCTGCCGGATCAGGTCCCGCAGCGAGGCCAGCCGGGGCCGCCGGTCGTCCGTCCGCCACTGCATCTCCAGCGGCAGCGCGGCCCGCCCCTCCAGTCGTACGGTGGCCACGTCCTCGGTGAGGTGGCCGGTCATCGAGCCGGGCACCAGCGAGAAGGCGCGGTTGCGGGCGAGCAGGTAGAGCCGGGAGCCGACGATCCGGGGCGGGCTGACCAGCACCGGCGGGTCCACGCCGTGCTCCGCGCAGAGGCCGAGCACGTGGTCGTAGTAGCGGGGGTGCTGCTCGCGCGGCCACAACAGCAGGGGCAGGTCGCGCAGTTCGGCCAGGCGCAGGCTGCTCCGGCGGGCCAGTGGGTGGTCCCGGCCGAGCACGACCAGCACCGGTTCGTCGGCGATCCGCTCCAGCCGGTAGCCGTCCACCTCGTCCAGGAAGCGGCCGAGCCCGATGTCGGCCAGCTCGGCGGCCAGGGTGGCAGAGACCTGCCCGGTGTCCACGGCCAGTTCGGCGGTGTCGAGCGCGGGCAGCTCCTGCTCGGCCCGGCTGACCACGGCGGGCAGCAGGCGGTTCACCACGCTCGGCGAGGCGACGATCCGGGCGGTGCCCAGCCGGGACTCCTCGTGCAGCCGCACCCGGGTCAGCAGCGTCTCGGCCTGCCGGAGCAGCAGAGTGCTCTCGGCGGCCATCACCTCGCCGGCCTCGGTGAGCGCGACCGAGCGGCGGCTGCGGTCGAACAGCTCGACGCCGACGGTCCGCTCCAGCCGGGCGACCTCCTGACTGACCGTCGGCTGCGAGATGTGCAGCCGCTCGGCGGCCCGCCCGAAGTGCAGCGTCTCGGCGACGGTCAGGAAGACCTGGAGCTGGCGCAAGGTGAAACCCATGGGTGGCAGGGTAGACGAACCAATAGATGATGGCCTATCAGAAACCTCAGTACTCATTCTGGATTCCGATGTGAACCGTCCATACGCTGAGCAGCACGTTGCCCCACCGCAGCGGCAGCCTCACAGAGAGTTCGCATCATGACCGGACTTCTTCCCCCCGCCGCTCCCGCCGTCCAGGTCTCCGAGGAGGTCGCCCGGGCGCTCGAAGACGGCCGGCCGGTGGTCGCCCTGGAGTCGACCATCTTCACCCACGGCCTGCCGCGGCCGCGCAACCTGGCCGTCGCGCTGGAGGCGGAGCGGCAGTTGCGGGCGGCGGGCGTCGTGCCCGCCACGATCGGGGTGCACGCCGGGGTGCCCACGGTTGGGCTGAGCACCGGACAGATCACCGAACTGTCCGCCGCCGACGGCCTGGACAAGGTGAGCCTGCGCGACCTCCCGGTGGTCGCCGCGCTCAGCCGGCACGGCGGCACCACCGTCGCCGCCACGGCCTTCCTCGCCCACCGCGCCGGCATCCGGGTCTTCTCCACCGGCGGCCTCGGCGGCGTGCACTTCGGCGCCTCGGAGAGCTTCGACGAGTCGGCCGACCTGACGGCCCTGGCCGCCACCCCGGTCACCGTGGTCAGCGCGGGCGTGAAGTCCATCCTCGACATCCGGGCCACCCTGGAACGCTTCGAGACGTACAACATCCCGGTCATCGGCTACCGCACCCGCAGGTACCCCGGCTTCTACGTCACCGACTCCGGCCACGAGATCAACTTCAGCGTGGAGTCGCCCGAGCAGGCCGCCGGGGTGATCGAGGCCCGCGACCGGCTCGGCCTGCCGCAGGCCGTCCTGATCGCCAACCCGGTCGACCCGGCCAAGCAGCTGCCGCCGGAGGAACTGGACGGCATCCTGGCCCGCGCCTGGGCCGAGGCCGAGCGGCAGGGCGTCACCGGGAACGCCGCCACGCCGTTCCTGCTCGACTTCATCCAGCGGGACACCGGCGGGCGCAGCCTGGACGTCAACGTCGAGGTGTACCGGGGCAACGTCCGGCTCGGCGGGGAGATCGCGACGGCGCTGGCCTCCGGTGCCTCCGGTGCTGCTGCGGCGGGTGCTGCGGCCTCGGCGGGCGCCGTCGAGACCGGGGCCTGAGCCGTGCTGGGGGTGCTCGGGGACCTCGTCGAGGACATCGTGGTCTGGGCCGACGGCCCGCTGCGGCACGGCACCGACTCCGGCGCCCGGGTCTTTCGGCGGCGCGGCGGCAGCGCGGCCAACGTCGCCTGCTTCGCCGCCGGGCAGTACCCGGCCCGCTTCCTCGGCTGCGTCGGCGAGGACGCGGTCGGGGACGGCGTCGTCGCCGAACTGACCGGCCACGGCGTCGACGTACGGGTCTCCCGGCGCGGCCGGACCGGCAGCGTCGTGGTGCTGATCGACCAGGGCGGCGAGCGGACCATGCTGCCCGACCGGGGCGCCGCCACGCTGCTGGAGCGGGTCCCGGACGCCTGGCTGGCCGGACTGACCCACCTGCACGTGCCGGCCTACTCCTTCGACGGCGAGCCGGTCGGCGGTACGGCGGTGGACGCGCTCGCCCGGGTCCGGCGGGCGGGCGGCACCACCTCGGTGGACGCCTCCTCGACCGGGATGCTGGAGCGCTTCGGCCGGGAGCGCTTCCTGGTCCTGCTGGCCGGGCTGGCGCCGACCTTCGTGTTCGCCGACCGCTCCGAGTCGGCGTTCCTCGGACTGCTGGTCGGCGGTCTGCCGGGGCCGGAGCGGGCCCGGCTGGCGGCCACCACGGTGGTCACCAAGGCGGGCGCCGAGGCGACCGCCGTCGACGTCCCGGGCGAGCCGCTGGTCATGGTGCCGGTGCCGCCGGTGGCGGAGGTGCGCGACCTCACCGGGGCCGGGGACGCCTTCGCGGCGGGGTTCCTGGCCGGCTTCCTGGACACCGGGGACCTCGGGCGCGCGGCCGGCCTCGGGCACCGCAGCGCGGCCCGGGTGCTGGCCTCGCCCGGGGCCTCCTTCGGCGGGGAGTGACGGTTCGGCGGGTGCCCTTCGGCGGGCCCGTCGGCGACGGGCCTGCCCGGGGTTACCTGGGCACCGCGTCCTTGCGGAGGAAGTGCTTCAGCTTCTGCCAGGTCCAGGTGTTGACCACGTCCTCGGCGGTGAGCCAGCCGCGCTGCGCCGTGCCGATGCCGTAGCGCGGGTAGCCGAGCTGGCCGGTGGCGTGCGCGTCGCTGTCGATCGCGAACCGCACGCCGTGCCGCCTCGCCCGCAGGACGTCCTCGTCGCGCAGGTCGAGCCGCTGCGGGGAGCTGTTGATCTCGATCGCGGTGCCGGTGCGCGCGGCGGCCTCGAACACGGCGTCCAGGTCGACGTCGATCGGTCCGCGCCGGCCGATCCGGCGGGTGGTGAGGTGTCCGATGACGTGCACGTACGGGTTCTCGCAGGCGCGGATCAGCCGACGGGTCTGGGCGGCCCGGTCCAGGGCGAAGTGCGAGTGCACGGAGGCCACACAGACGTCGAAGCCGGCCAGGAACTCCGGTGGCCAGTCCACCCCGCCGTCCGGGCCGATGTTCAGCTCGGTGCCGTGCAGCAGGCGCAACTTCTTGTGCCGGTCGGCGAGTTGCCGCAGCTGCTCGCGCTGGGCGAGCATCTTCTCGTCCGTCATCCGCTGCATCACCAGGTCCGGGGCGTGGTCGGTGACGGCGAAGTAGGAGTAGCCGCGGGCGGCGGCGGTGTCGACCATCTCCTCCAGGGTGGCGAGCCCGTCGGTCAGGTCGGTGTGGGTGTGCAGGTCGCCGCGCAGGTCGGACTCCTGGACCAGGTCCGGGAGTCCACCCTCCAGCGCGGCCTCGATCTCGCCCCGGTCCTCGCGCAGCGGCGGCGGGATCCACGGCAGGCCGAGCGCCGCGTACACCTCCTCCTCGGTCTCCGAGACCACCTTGGCGCCGCCGTCCACCTCGAACAGCCCGTACTCGGAGAGCTTCAGCCCGGCCCGGACGGCCATCGTGCGCAGCCGGATGTTGTGCGCCTTCGAGCCGGTGAAGTAGACCAGCGCAGCTCCCCAGTCCTCCTCCGGGAGGACCCGCAGGTCCACCTGTACGCCCTGGGTGGTACGGACCGAGGTCTTGGTGCCGCCGCTGCCGATCACCTCGGCGACGTAGGGGAGTTCGGTGAGCGCGGCCATCAGCGGGGCGGAGTCCGCCGCGGTCGCGAGCACGTCGATGTCGCCCACCGTCTCGCGCATCCGGCGCAGCGAGCCCGCGTACGCGCAGCGGGTGCAGCCGGGGACGGCGGAGAGCGCGGCGACCAGCTGCTCGGCCAGCTCGGTGGCGGTGTCCAGCAGGGTGCGGCCGCCGGACTGCCGCATCAGCTCGATGCCGTGCAGGATCCGCTCGCCGCTGCGCTCGCCGAAGCCGGGCAGGTCGGCGAGCCGCTCGGCCCGGGCGGCCGCGGCGAGTTCGTCCACCGAGGCGATCCCGAGGTCGCGGTAGAGGGCCAGGGCGCGCTTGGGCCCGACCCCGGGGACGGCCGTCATCTCCCGTACGCCGGACGGGACCTCGGCGCGCAGCGCCTCCAGGGCGGGGATGGTCCCGGTGGCGAGGTACCCGGCGATCTTCTCGGCGGTGGACCTGCCGACGCCGGGGATCTGCTGCAGGCCCTTGACGTCCAGGCCGGCCAGGTCCTCGGGGTGGCCGCCGACCGCGCGGGCGGCCTTCTCGTAGGCGCGGGCCCGGAAGGCGTCCCCGCCGGTGATGTTGATCAGGTCGGCGTACTCCTGGAGCAGCTCCCTGACCTGGTCGTTGAGCCGGGGCATGGGGCAAGTCTAGGGTCGGTGGGGCGGGGGCGCCGGGTGTACTTCCTCGTCTACTCCGTCAGTCGTACGCGACGGTCAGCAGCAGGACCATGGTCAGCCCGCCGCCGGGGGTGGGCTCCACCGCGAGCCGGCCGCCCGCGGCCACCACCAGGCGGTGCAGGGCGGGCCCGACCGGGCCGTCCGCCCGCACGCCCGCGATCAGCCGCTCGCGCGCCTCGGGCGGCTCGTAGGAGCCCCGGTCGGAGACCCGGACCTCCACCCGGGCGCGGGTCGCCGCCGTCCGTCCGGGCGCCCGCAGCGCGGACGCGCCGCCCGCCACGTCGGCCCGGACCAGCACCCGGCCGCCCAGCGGGCTGCGCCGGATCGCGTGGTCGACCAGCCCGGCGAGGACGGCCTCCAGCCGGCGGGCGTCCCCGGCCACCACCGGGAGCCCGGGGGCCACCCGGACCGTGACGGCCGCCGCCCGCCCGCCGCCGCGCACCACCCGGCGGACCACGTCGGCCACCTGGACGTGCCGGGCCATCGGTTCGCAGCCGGCCTGCCGGCCGGTCCACCGCAGCCGCTCCAGCTCGGTGCGGTCGAGCGCCCTGGGCGCGGCCATCGCGCCGGGCGAGTACGGGCCGGGGCCCTCCTCGACCCCGGCCGGCGCCGCCGCGCCCACGCGCCCGGACCCGCCCCGGCGCCCGGTGCCGACCGCGCTGACGGTGCCGCCGAACGCGCCGAGCGCCTTGGCTCCCGACGCGACGTAGCCCCAGAGCCTCCCGCGTGCCATCGCCCTGCCCCTCGTGCTCCCCGGCGGCCGTCATCGAATCCGCGGCCGACCGGGGTGGGCCGGCTTCCGGGCCCTTCCTGCCAGCGTGCGCCTCGGCCGCCCGGGTGACAATCCCGCTCCGGGTCGCGGTCCGCTCCGGGGCCCCCGCCGAGCGGCCGGCCGGGCACCCGCCGACCGGCGGGGCCCGGAGGCGTGGCCTACTGCGGATCGAGTAACCGCAAGGACTTCTTCGCAAAAGATCTTTCGCAAAAAACCCTTTGCAAAGAACTCTTTGGGGTTCTAGTCTCCTGCCATGACCGAAGAACGCGGCTGGAAGCACAGCGACGACCCGCACATCGCCATCACCGCCAAGAACATGCGGGCGATGGCGCACCCCGTGCGGATGCAGTTGGTCGGGCTCCTGCGCAAGCACGGCCCGTCCACGGCGACGAGGCTCGCCGAGCAGCTGGGGCTCAACTCCGGAGCCACCAGCTACCACCTGCGCCAGCTCGCCGCCGCGGGCTTCGTCGAGGAGGACGAGGAGCGCGGCAACGCCCGCGAGCGGTGGTGGCGTTCGGCCCACCCGCTCACCGTCTGGACGGTGGACGACATGGCGGACGACGAGCTCGACACGGCCGCCGGCTTCCTGCGGTCCGTCCTGGCCGCGCACACCCAGACCGCCCAGCGCACGCTGGACGCCTTCGAGACCATGCCGCGCGAGTGGCGCCGGGTGACGGACCTCAGTGACCGGGTCCTGCAGCTCACGCCCGCCGAGGCCGAGCAGCTGTCCGGCGAGCTGTTCGAGGTGGTCCGGCGCTACCGGCAGATCGACCACGGCGGGCCCGCGCCGGAGGGCACCGAGCAGGTGGCCGTCGTCGTCCACTTCCTGCCGGACGCGACCGCCACCGCCACCGCAAGCGAGGGGGAGACCGCATGACCACCGGAACCGCCGCCACCGCTGCTACCGCCACCGACGCGCCGGGGCGCAGCTTCCGCCCGCTGGCCGGGGTGCTGACGGCCATGGCCGTCTCCGTGACGGGCACGCGCGTCTCGGCCATCGCCCTGCCCTGGTTCGTCCTGGCCACCACCGGCAGCGCCACCATGACGGGCCTCGTCGCGTTCGCCGAGATGGCGCCGTACGTGGCGGTCAAGGCGCTGACGGGCCCGTTAGTCGACCGGCTCGGGCCGCGCGTGGTGTCCTGGACGACGGACGCGGTCAGCGCCGTCGCGGCCGGGCTGGTCCCGCTGCTGCACGCGCAGGGGCTGCTCCCGTTCTGGGTGCTGCTGGTGATGGTCGCGGTGATCGGGGCGATGCGCGGCCCGGGGGACTTGGCCAAGTCCGTCATGGTCCCGGAGGCGGCCGACCACGCCCGGGTGCCGATGGAGCGCGCCACCGGGCTGTCGGGCGTCACCGAGCGGCTGGCCTCCACCATCGGGCCGGCGGTCGGCGGCGGGCTGGTCGCCCTGATGGGCCCGCTGGCCGGGCTGGCGATCAACGCGGTCACCTTCGCGCTCGGGTCGCTGATCATCGCGGTCGCGCTCCCGCGCGGCATGGGGCGCCCGGCGGTGCCCGCCACGGCCGCGGATCCGGCCGTTGCCGCGTCCGCCGATCCGTCCGCCGATCCGGCCGTTGACGCGTCCGGGGAGGAGCAGCCAGCGGGCTACTGGCGGATGTTCCGCGAGGGCTTCACGTTCCTGCGCTCGGAGCCGCTGCTGCTCACCGTGATCGTGATGATCGGCATCACCAACCTGATCGACGCCGGGTTCATCACCGTCCTCGTCCCGGTCTGGGCGCGGGAGTCCGGCAACGGACCGGCCGCCATCGGCCTGCTGGCCGCCTCCATGGGTGCCACCGCGGTCGTCGGCAGCCTGATAGCGGCGGCCGTCGCCTCCCGGCTGCCCCGACGGACGGTCTTCTTCACCGGCTTCCTGCTGTGCGGCGCACCGCGCTTCCTGGTGCTCGCCCTCGGCGCGCCGATGTGGCTGGTGATCACGGTCTTCGCGATCGGCGGCTTCGGCTCCGGCTTCCTCAACCCGATCCTCGGCGCGGTGCTCTTCGAGCGGGTGCCCCGCCACCTGCTGGGCCGCGTCCACGCCCTCGGCGACTCCCTCGCCTGGGCCGGCATCCCGCTCGGCGGCCTGGTCGCCGGTGCGGCGGTCGCCACGGTCGGCCTCATACCCAGCCTGATCGCGGCCGGCGCCCTGTACTTCGCGACCACCACGCTGGCCGGGCTGCGCCCCGAGTGGCGGGAGATGGACCGCCTCCGTGGCCGCTCGGGCCGAGCGGACAGCGTGGCCGGCGCGAGCGGTGTGGTTGGCGCGGCCGACGCGGCCGTCGAGCCGGAACCGGCGCGCAGCGCGTAAGCCGCCCCCCGGGCGCGGCTAGCGGGCCCGATCGGTGACCGGGCCGGGCTCATCCGCCGGGCGGTGCCCCGCCCAGTGGAGCAGCAACAGGCTGGCCAGGGCGGCGAGGGCGCACCAGGTGGAGACGAAGGCGAGGTGCCAGAGCAGGGCGCAGACGACGGCGCCCGCACCGGTGACGAGACCGAGACGGCGGAGCAGGCGGTCGCCGCTCACCAGGAGGGAGCCGACGGTGGCGAGGAGGTAACCGGCCAGCAGGAGGGCCGGGTACGGGATGCCGACCGCGTAGCCCAGGGTGTGGCCGTGCACGGCGGCCGTCACCGGATGGGAGCCGACGGCCACGGCCAGCGGGACGGCGACCGCCGCACCGAGCAGGGTGAGCGCGGCGAGCACCCGTCGGCGCAGGCCGACGGCGGCGCACCACACGGCGGCCGGGACCAGGACGGGCAGCAGCGGCAGGGCGACCACCGCCCAGGCGGTGCGGGCCGCTCCGGCGAGGCCGTCCGGCAGCCCGCCGTCCGTACCGAGCCAGACCAGCGCCTCGATCAGCTGGTGCACGCCCAGCACCAGGGGGAGCGCGGCGAGCGGCAAGCGCTCGGGCCGGCCGGCCCGACGGGCACGGACCACACACGCCACGCCCGTGACCGCGACCAGCCCACCGGCCACGGCGTCCGCCTGCGCGCTCCAGCACATCGCGGCCTAGCCGGTGCTCCCGGGGCGGTCGTCCCCCTCGGGCCCCTGCTCCGCTCCGTCCCCGGCCTTGTCCTCCGGTCCGTCCCCGGCTTCGTCCCCGGGTTCCTCCTCGGGTTCGTCCTCCGGTGGTGCCCCGATGCTCTCCAGGGTGTCGCGTGCGGTCCCGGGCATCGCCGGATGGCGGCCGATCACGATCACCCCGATCACGATCGCCAACAGCCCGACCGACTGCCACGCCAACGCCCCCGGGGTCACCCGCAACCGGTCACCGAGGAAACCCACCGCGCACGCGATCCCGGCCAGCGGCTGGGCGGCGGTCAGCGCCGGCAGGGACATCCGCAGCGGCGCGGCCTCGAAGGCGCTCTGCACCAGCAGCAGCCCGACCACCCCCGCCACCACCACCGCGTACGGCTGCCAGCTGCGCAGCACCGCGGCCAGGCCCTCGTGGTCGAGGCGCTGGGTGGTGGTCCGGGTCAGCGCGTCCTGGAGGCCGTAGAGCAGCCCGGCGGCGAGCGCCAGCAGGGTCGCCTCCTCGAACAGCGGCAGCCGGCGGGCCAGCGAGACCAGCAGCACCACCAGCCCGACCACGGTGCCCACCACCAGCCAGTGCCGCAGCTCCCCGGCGGGCGGCCCCCCGCCGGTCGGCCGCCCGGCCACGATGAAGGCCGTCACCCCGAGGGCCAGCAGCGCCACCCCGGCCCAGCCGGAACGGCCCAGGGTCTGACGGGTCAGCACCCGGGCCAGGGCCATCGCGAAGATCAGATTGGTGGCCAGCAGCGGCTCGACCAGCGACACCTCGCCCTGGTTGAGCGCGAACGCCGAGAGGATCAGCCCGCTGACCATGAACCCGGTGCCGAGCAGCCACTGCGACATCCGCATCAGGTCCAGCAGCAGCCGCCAGCGCAGCAGATCGGAGCGCGGGGCTTGCTGAGCCGCGTGCTGCTGGAGGACGAAGCCGAGCCCCAGACAGCAGGCCGCGCTGAGAGCGAGGAGGAAGACCGCCACGGAGGGACCACCAGGTTGTCGCTGCCCGCGCCGCGCCGACGAGTCCGAGAGGTGGGTCGGGCGTCGCGGCCGCTCCCGTCAGCCTACCGCCGGGCCGGTGCCCGGGCCGATCGCACCACACGCCCGCGGTGGGGCGGGCCACCAGGCCCTCCGGCAGCGCTTGCCGCCATCGGCAGGGCAGGCGCACGCTGGTGTGAGCGGCCGCCACGGGCCACCGTCCGTGCCGGTCCGGACAGGCGCGACGGGGGCCGCCGCCAGGAGGTGTGGCATGCACAACCAGTGGGACGTGGAGCTGAGGTTCGAGGAAGACGGCGTGCACACGGCGTGTGACGCCAGGCTGACCGGCGCCAGGGCGCCCGGCCTGAGCGCGCACGGCGAATCCGTGAAGAGCGCGGACGACCGTCCGCTCGCCAGGATCGGCGAGGAGGTCGCGGCCTCCCGCGCCCTGGAGGAACTGTCCCGCAAGCTGCGGGCCCAGGCGACCGGGGAGATCGACGACGAAGGACACCGCCCGGGCTACCTGATCTACTGAGCCCCCACCGGCGCCACCCTCCCGTCCCGGACCGCAGCGGCCTCGGGCAGTCCTGTAGCCGTGCGCTCGACGTGGACGGCGCCCACGGAGGCGCGTTCCAGCGAAGGTACGCCATGGCCTCGGAGGGAGGAGGGCCATCATCGGACCGGCCTGTCCGGTCGTCGGCCCTACCGGCGCCACCACGGGGCGCGGAGGACGTCGTCCGGGTCGGTGGCGCAGTTGGTGCCGCTGACCACCTCGTGGGCGGGAACGTCCCAGCCGACGACGCCCGGAGCCTGACGGTCCAGCTCGACCAGCCGGGCGCGCTGCGGGCCGGTGCCCGTGTCGACGTCGCACATCAACACGCTCGTCCAGGACCGGCCGTCGAGGGCGGCGACGACCGAGAGCACCGGAAGCACCACCAGGGAGAGCAGCAGCGCCGCGACCCGGACCGCCTCGACGGCCCGGGGCCCGAAGGCCACGGCGGTCCGGCCGGTGCGCCGGCCGGTGTCGGCCGAGCGCGCGCCCGTCCGGTACTCGGCCACCACGCCGAGCCGCAACAGGTAGCCCAGGACGCCCGCCGCCACACCCCACCACAGCCCGTTGAACGCCCCGACCACCACCCCGAGCGCCCCCGGCAGGATCGCCGCCCGGGCCGCCGTCTCCGCCAGGGCCCGCCCCTGGCGCCGGGCGGCCCCGCCGTGAGCGGCCCGGTAGGCGTAGCCGATGTAGGAGAGCACCGCCGCCAGCACGACCGCCAGCACCGGCTCGGCGAAGAACATCCCGATGACGACGTCCACCCAGTTCGCCGGCCCCATGGCCAGCAGCGCGTCCCGGGCCGCGTCCCCACCCCCGAGCGTCCACGCCAGCTTCAGCACCGGAATGGCGAACACCACCGCCGGCGCCATCACATGAGCCGCACTCACCTGCGCCGCCCCGCCGCCCCGCGTCCTTTCGGTCATCCGGCAACGCTACGCACGCCCCCCGCACCCCCACGCCTCCGACACCCACCCCTGCACCTCGTGGCCTAACCCTCCACCAGCGGCGCCGGCCAGCTGTATCCGGTCCCTGCTCCCGGCCCCCTTCCGGAACGGGGTCCCACATCCTGCCGCCTGGCCGACTTCCTGCGCCGTTACTCAGGTTGATCCTTGACCAACGGGGTGGGGGCGTGCTCACCGGGGCGCTGATCGCTGTGGTCCGGTTCGGTCGCGTTCGATCAGCGTGGCGGGGAGCTTGACGGTTCTGCCTACGTCGCAGGGGGTGGCCTTCGTCCGGTTCGGGATGCCGGGTGGCCGGCCGGGGCCGGGCGTGCTGGGTTTGGGCGCACGGGCCGGACTGGGCAGGTGGGGGTCGGATGTTCCGGAACCCCCGGCGGACGCGGGTCGGCGTCAGCGCGACGCCGGGGCGGCTGGTCTTCTCCCGAGGGCGGCGCTGGTCGGCGGCGAGTGGGGCGGCGAGGCGGAGCGGGGTGTGGGCGATGATCACGAGGTGTGCTCCGGGTCGAATCTGCGCAGGTAGCTCGACCAGATGAAGTCGACGTCATCGGCGGTGGCGCCCGTCTTGGAGGACCACAGCCAGACCGGTGGCGCGTCGCGGTCGCCGGGCAAGTGGTCGACCTTCAGCCGGATCAGGGTGCCCTCGACCAGCGGGAGTTCGCCGTCGTCGCCGATCCAGGCGGAGCGGTGGGTGAGGTAGGGGTGGACCCGGTCCCACGCCGTCGTCTCGGCCTTGCCGTAGCGCGGGGTGTCGTTCCTGGTGGTCAGCGTGGGTTCGGGCCAGGCGGCGGGGTCGGCGAGTGGGAAGCGGGGCCCGCGCTTCGGGGGCCCAGCCCTTCGGGTCGTAGACGTAGGCGGGCTTCGCCAGTCGCAGGACGCGGTCCGAGCGCAGGCGGCCGACGACCTCGACGGGCAGGTCCCGCAGCACGTACGCGAGGCGCATCGGGTCGTAGCCCGCGTCCATCACGATCATGATGTCCGGGTCGCCGTCGCGCCACTGACCCGCGGCGACCAGGCGCCGGACCACCTGCCGCAGCTGGGCGGCGGTCACCAGCGCAGCATCGTCGGTCGGGCCGAGGCGGACCACGTCCAGGACCTGCGTCCACGAGGTCCGGTCCGGGGTGAGCGCGGTGACGAACGAGTAGGGCCGGCCCGGCACCACGTGGTTGGACGCCTGGCCAGCGCGGCCGTGGACCAGGCAGAACAGCCGCTCGGGCGAGCAGGCGGCGTCGGAGCGCAGCCACGGCGAGACGTCCACGGTGAGCACGATCCGGCCCGCGAAGCGGGGCAGTGGCAGCTCGGCCAGCAGGTCCCGCAGCAGCTCGGTGTCCAGACGGCCGTGGTCGAGCGCGCCGTACAGGGAGCCGTAGTCGCGGCGTTGCTCGGCGGTCAGTGACAGCTCCACCGGCGTACGGGTGGGCGCATCCGAGCACAGCAGCGCGTCGGTCGGTTCAAAGAACGCGTCCGCCCGCGCGGACAGGCTGGCGTAGTAGTCCTCCCGGAAGAGTGACAGTTCCACGAACATGTCTCGCCGGGTGGCAAGTCGGAGCACATTCATCGGCACGGCCCCGTCGTCGATTCCTCGATCTCCTCGCAGAGTCAGGATCACGACCGGGCCGTCCCCATGTCCGCCGATCACCCGAACGAGTGAGCCATCGACGAGCACAATCAGGGCCCGATGCCAAGGAACAAGCTAAGTCAAACCGGGGAGGCCGGCTTGTCGGTGCTCGGACCTAGTATGCGGAGCATGACGCGATATATCGACGAGGATCTGCACAGTGCGGAGTTCCGCGAGTGCGATCTGACCGGGGCGCGCCTGATCGGCGTCGTCATGCAGGATGCCGTGATCGACGGGCACGTCACCAACCTCGTAGTGAACGGTGTCGAGGTCACCGAGTACGTCGAGGCAGAGCTCGACCGGCGTCATCCGGTGCGGGTGCTGATCCGCTCCGAGGACCCTGACGATCTGCGCGAGGCATCGCGTCAGCTCAATGCCGTCTGGGCCGCCACGATCGAGCGAATCCGCCGTACGCCCGGCATCGAGCGCCGCAGCGTGAACGACGAGTGGTCGGCGGTGCAGACGCTGCGCCACCTGGTCTTCGTCCACGACTCGTGGTTCCGCCGCTGCTGCCTGGGCTCGACGGAGCTGTTCACGCCGATGGGCATTGGGCCGACTGTCGAGCCCTACCGTGGAGCGCACGGGCTTGACCTCTCGCTCGATCCGGCCCTCGACGAGATCGTGAGCGTGCGTGACGCGCAGGCCGCCGAGCTTGAGGCCTGGCTCGATGAGGTCACCGCCGTGCAGCTCGCAGGGCGAGCGCCGGTGCCCGACGACGATGTCTGGCCGCCGTACGCCCGGGGCCGCTTGGTGCGGCAGTGCCTCGGCACGGTGCTCAAGGAGACCTTCGAGCACCACACCTTCTGCGTTCGCGACCTCGACCTGATCGAGGCACAGGACGCCGAGTAGGGCCGACTACAGACAACGTGCACTCAAGCCGACCCGCCCGGGCCCAGGCCGGCCGGCATCCCGAACCGGACCAAGTCCCCCGCTGCGACGTGGGCAAGACCGTCAAACGCCCCGCCACGCTGATCGAACGCGACCGAACCGGACCGGTCCGCTCACACCCGCCCCGCTAGCGAAACCGAGCCGCACCATAAGGAACAAGCTCAGGTTGAACCCGCCTCGCCGCAGAGGCTGAGAGCCGTCGATCCGCGGGTACGCCCTCGTCGTGCGATACGTGCGCGGCGTCGGTCCACCATCCAGGAGTAAGAACTCCTAACGAAATGATCTTCGATGGTCGGTTCCAGGCGCTGGGGTGCCATCGGGCAGCATGGGGCGATGAACTCGGATGAGCCGGTGCCTCGGGAGTTGAAGGTCCTCGATACGACCTCGCTGGTCAGGCTGGAGGAGCGGGCATGCGAGCTCGGCCTCAACCAGCGGCTGAGCCCGGCATGGGTGCAGGCGAATGCGGCGCCCGATGGAACCCAGGCTCAGGAAGGCCTCGTGGATGTCATCGCGGATCTCCCAGCGGATGCGCAGGTGTCGGGACCAGTGCAGGTGGGCGAAGGCGCGTTCCACGACCCCGTGTTGAGTGCCGAGTCCGGAGCCGGCCGCGCTTGCCGCGAACGGACGGCAGTGCCTGAAGCAGTGGAATGAGCCGGGTGACGTCATTGCGGTTCCCGCCGGTCAGGGGGCGGCGAGCGGGATACCGTTGGCGTCGGTGATCAGGTGGTGCTTACTGCCCGGCCGCAGTCGCTCGCTTCCCGGGCTGAGTGAGTGGCAATTTGCTTAAGTGGAGCGGGAGATGGAGTGAGGTCCGCTCCCGTCGACGGGTCTCGATCGTCACCCTGATCTGCTGCAAACCCGGCGAACAGTCCCGGTGGGACGACGGCCGGGGCAAGCGCAAGGCCTGCAAGAGCTCCGCCCGGACTGATCGCCTCCCTGTCCCGACCGGCCGCCTGTGAAGCGCCTGCTGCCTGGCGAGCGGGTGCGCGAGGGCTTGTCGCGAAAGTGGATCTCGGCGGTGAAACGATCACGCTCCGTGGGACATGGAGATCTGACGAACAGTCAGTTGACGTGGTTTGAACCGTTGCTGCCGCAGGGCATCAAGCCGGGCCGATCGCAGGCGTGGACGCGGCGGAGACTGATAGGCGGCATGCGGTGGCGGATCCGGGCCGTGCCTCCTGGTGTGACTGAGTGGGGGGACGCGAGAAGTCGGATGGGCCGACTTCTCATGCTGCGGGGGTACGTGGTCAGGGGTGGTGGGTGGGGGTGAGGAAGGTGGTGAGGCGGGGGTTGAGGTCGTGGGGGGCGGCCATGGGGAGGTTGTGGTGGGAGGTGGCCGGGATGATGGCGACTTCGGCTTGGGGGAGGGTGTGGCGGGCGGTTCGGGCGACGGCGTGGGGGTCGTGGGTGCGGGTGTGGGCGGCGAGGAGGGTGAGGACGGGGGTGGTGAGGGTGCGGAGGCGTTCGGGGGTGGGGCGGGGGCCGGTGACGACGGGGGAGGCGGGGAAGTCGGCGTAGCCGAGGGCGTAGAGCTCGCGCCAGGCGGGGTCGGGGCCGGGGGTGGTGCCGGTTTCCCAGTCGAGGTAGGCGCGGGCGCGGGCCGGGGTGCGGTGGGGGAGGAAGAGGGGGAGGGCGCGCAGCAGGTAGCCGGGGCGGAAGCCGGCGAAGCACTGGGTGGGGTCGAGCAGGGCGAGCCGGCCGACCCGGGTGGGGGCGTGCAGGGCGTACTCCAGGGCGATCCAGCCGCCGTACGAGTGGCCGCAGACGTCGGCCTGTTGGACGCCGAGTCCGTCGAGGACGGCGTCCAGCCAGCCGAGCAGGCCGGGGACGCCGTCGAGGGCGGCGCCGTCGTGGACGCTGCGGCCCGGGTCGCCGATGAGGTCGACGGCGAGGACGCGGTGTCCTGCTTCGGCCAGGGCGCCGGCGTTGGCGAACCACAGGGTGGAGGTGGCGCCGCCGCCGTGGAGCAGGACGAGTGGGCGGCCGTCGGCGGGGCCGCAGGCGTTGATCCGGGTGGTGCCGTGGGCGGTGCGGACGGTGAGTGCTTCGACCGGGACGGGCCAGCGGGCGAGCAGGGCGTCGTAGGCGGCGAGGAAGGGGGCGGTGCGGGCGGACATGAGGGCCTCCGCGGGTGTGGTGTGATGGCGGCCGAGCCGGCTGGACCACTCGCCGGGCAAGTGTCACGGTGAACGAGTATTACGCTGAACAAGTATCTCGCCGAGCGAGAGAATAGTCGCACATGCCCTCCCCGAGGAAGGACGACAGGGTGTCCGAGGTTGCCGACCCGATGCGGCTGGTGCACCTGCTGCGTGGCCTGACGGTCGAACTCGACCTGTTCGGAGCCGAGTTCGCGGCCCGCAACGGTCTGCATCCGACCGATCTGCGGGCGCTGATCCACCTGCTGGACGCGGCCAGGGCCGGGGAGGTGGTCACCCCGGGCCGGCTCGGCGAGGCGCTGGGGCTGAACTCGGCGGGCACCACCGGTCTGGTGGACCGGCTGGAGCGGCTCGGGCTGATCCGGCGCGAGCGGGACCCGCGGGACCGGCGCCGGGTGCGGCTGCTGGTGGAGGAGCGGGCGATGGAGCTGGGGGAGGGCTTCTTCGGCGGGTTGATCGGCGATCTGGTCGCGGCGATGCGGCAGTTCGAGCCGGCGGAGCTGGACACGGCCCGACGCTTCCTGACGGCGATGACCGGGGTGGTGGCGGCCGCCCGGGAGAACTGAGCGTCCAGGGAGGGCCGGGGCTACGCGGGGCCGAGAGTCCAGCTGATCACCGACAGCGTCGCCATCGACACCAGCGTCGACCAGAGCACCGCGTCCCGGGCGAGGGCGATGCCCTGCCGGTACTCGCGGGCGTAGGTGTACACGTTCTGGGCGGTGGGCAGCGCGGAGAACAGCACCACGGTGAGCAGTTGGTGCGCGGGCAGGTGGAGCAGCGGGCCGGCCACGGCGAGGGCCACCAGCGGCTGGACCAGGGTCTTGAGCGCGACGGTCAGCCCGACCTCGGTGCGGCGCGGACGGCCCTCCGCCGGCGGGCGGTTGTGCAGCGATATGCCGAGGGTGATCAGCGCGGTCGGGACGCCGGCGCCGCCGAGCAGTTCGCAGGAACGATTCAGCTCGGCGGGCAGGTGCAGTCCGGTCGCCGAGGCGAGGGCGCCCAGGGCGGTGGCCAGCAGGATCGGGTTGCGGACGGGAAGGGTGAGCAGCGCCCGCCGCCCGGCCGCGCCGCCGTCCAGGACGGCCAGGACGGTGGGGGTGACCACCAGGATCTGGAACAGCACCACGGGCGCCACGAAGGAGGCGTCGCCGAGGACCTGCATGGTCACGGGGATGCCGAGGTTGGCCGAGTTGACGTAGCCGGAGGCCATCGCGCCGACGGCCAGTTCGCCGGGTTTGCGGTGGAACAGCAGCCGCCCGACGAGCAGACCGAGGCCGATCGTGACCACCGTGCCCGCGGTGAAGGCGAGCATCGAGGCGTTGGCGAAGCGGTCCAGCGGGGTGCGGGCGATCATCAGGAACAGCGCGGCCGGCATCGCCACGTGGAAGACGAACCGGTTGAGCACCGTCTCGGCCTGCGGCCCGAGCAGCCCGGTGCGGCCGACGACGTAGCCGACGCCGGTGAGCGCCCAGATCGGCGCGAAGGCGGACAGCAGGGGGTGCAGGGCTGGCATGGTTCCTCGGATCGCTCGGGCGGATCTGCCGGTGCGACGGGGGTCTCCCGTCGGGGGCGCCGACTCCCGAGCGCGGTGACCCCCCGAAGCCAATGAACCCCCGGGGCAGTAAACCAGTGGCCGTCGGCGAGGTGATCAACGGGCCTGTCGCGGGCACGCCAGCCGGGTCGGGCCGTCGGCGGGATCGGCGGGCCAGGCACGAGGCCGACCGCCAAGGAACGCGGCCGACTGCCAGGAACGAGGCCGACCGCCCGGAGCGACGCCGACCGCCCGGGCCTACGATGAGCCGATGGAGGACCAGTACCTGAGCCTGTCCGAGGTGGAGGCGATCGCGCGCCGGGCCCACCGGGGGCAGGTGGACAAGAACGGCCACCCGTACGGCGAGCACATCGCGGCGGTCGCCCACGGGACGGCGGCGCGCGGCGGCAGCGCGTCGCAGGTCGCGGCGGGCTGGCTGCACGACACCGTCGAGGACGACCGGCTGAGCCGGGAGTGGCTGGCCGGGGCCGCGCTGCCGGAGGAGACCAAGGCGATCGTGGACGCGCTCACCCGGCGCCGGGACGAGCCGGTCGAGGAGTACACGGCTCGCATCCTGGCCACGCCGGGCGCGCTGCTGGTCAAGCGCGCGGACCTGGCGCACAACTCCGATCCGGCCCGCCTCGCCGTGCTGGACCCGGCGACCGCCGAGCGGCTGGCCGCCAAGTACGCGCGGATGCGCGAGCTGCTCGGACTCACCGGCGAGCTGTAGTCCACGAGCTGTAGTCCCCGAGCCGGGGCCCAAGGAGCCGGGCCCAAGGAGCCGGGGCCCGAGGAGCCGGAGCCTGAGCACCTGCGGAGCCCGCCGCCCACGGGCGCCGGGGAACCACAAGAGGGCCCGGACCACGCGGATCGCGCGGGTCCGGGCCCTCTCGGGCACCCCGGTGGTCCCTGTCCGACCCCCGGGGTGAGGGGGAGTGGTCAGGTGACGGTCGGAGGCTGGTGGGCCGATGGGGTCGGCTTAGTACCAGTGGTTGGCCTGCCAGAAGTTCCAGGCGGCGTTCGGGCTGCCGTAGCGGGTGTTCATGTAGTCCAGCGCCCACTTGATCTGGGTGGCCGGGTTGGTCTTCCAGTCCGAGCCCGCCGAGGCCATCTTGGAGCCCGGCAGCGCCTGGGCCAGGCCGTACGCGCCGGAGCTCGCGTTGGTCGCGGACACGTTCCAGCTCGACTCGTGGGCGATGATCTGGCTGAAGGACGCCAGCTGGTTGGCCGGGACGATCTGGGCGGCGATGGCCTGCGGGGAGGCGGTGGCGGCGTTCGCGGTGGCGGGCAGGACACCCGCGCCCAGGGCGGTCAGACCGGCGGCGCCGGCGAGGATCGCGGCGGAGGTGCGCATACGGAGCTTGAAAGCGGGCATAAAGAGCAGGACCTCAATCGGGTTGGGCCGGGTCACTCCCCGCCGCGGACCTCGGCCGGACAGGGGCCGTAACGGTCGCGGGGTCGTGACCCGGCAGCAAGCCGTTCACCGGCGGGACAGGTGCCGGTGCGGCTGACGACTGAGCCATTGTTGGCAGACGGCATCGGCCCCCGCCAAGACCCTCTCGGTACGACCCACGGTCGTACGGAAGGGGCCGCCGTGGATTCGAAGGGGCGGTCGCGCGGAGCGTGCGGAGCGGGGGTGAGCTGCGCGAACGCGGGGGGTGCCGGGGTGGCGCGGGCGTTCCGGGGGTGTCTACTACCGCCCGTCGTGGGTGTTGATCACGTGTGAGCGCACTCACCGTGCGGGGCTCGGCGGGCGTCACTCGCCGGCCCGGTCGAAGCACGGTGGGTACAGACGATCAACCCCGCGTTGAGACCGGCGCCACACCCGAGCGGCGGGATCGGCGCGACATCGCCGCGCCAAGCGGCGGGAGGTGGGAGGCGGGTCCTATCGGAGGTCGCCCAGCCGTCGGTGCCGGACGGCCCGGGCCGCGAGCCGGTCCGTTTCGGTGGTCGCCGACAGGGCGCCGAGCGCCGCGCCGACCGCCTGCTCGAGCCGGGCGCAGAAGGCCGCCGGCTCCTCGGCGGCGTCCGGCAGCTCCGGGACCACCTCGTCGACCAGCCCGACCTCGGCCAGCCGGTGCGCCCCGATCCCCTGGGCGCGGGCCAGCTCGGCGGCGTGCGCGCCGTCCCGGTGGACGATCGCCGAGGCGCCCTCCGGCGGCAGCGGCGCCAGCCAGGCGTGCTCGGCGGCGATCACCCGGTCCGCCGGGAGCAGCGCGAGCGCCCCGCCGCCCGAGCCCTGGCCGAGCAGCACGGCCAGGACGGGGGTGCGCAGCGCGAGCAGGGTGGTCAGGCAGTGGGCGATCTCCACCGCGATGCCGTCCAGCTCGGCCTGGGCGGACAGCTCGGCGCCGGCCGTGTCCACCACGGTGACGAGCGGCAGTCCGAGCTGCTCGGCCAGGCGCGCGGTGCGCCGTACGGCCCGCAGGTCGGCGGCGGTGAAGGGGCGTTCGTGCTCGGGGGTCTGCCGCTGCTGGCCGACGACCAGGACGGGCCGGCCGCCGAGCAGGGCCAGCGCCCGGACCAGTGCGCCGCCGCGCCCGCCGGGGGCGTCCAGCAGCACCAGCTCCTCGGCGGTGTGCCGCAGCAGCTCGCGGGTGCCCGGGCGGTCGGGGCGCCGGGTGCGGAGGACGGAGTCCCAGGCGTCGGGGTGCCCGTGAGTGCGGACGGGCGCGGGGCTCGGAGAGGCGGTGGGGTCTGTAGTAGGGGTAGGGGACGGCGGTGCGGCGGCGAGGACGGCGAGGGTGCGGCGGAGCAGCTCGCGCAGCTCCTGCGGGGGTACGACGGCGTCCACCAGTCCCTGGCCGGCGAGGGTCTCGGCCCGCTGGACGTCCGGCGGCAGTTCCACGCCGCGCAGCTCCTCGTACACGCGCGGGCCGAGGAAGCCGAGCCGGGCGCCGGGCTCGGCGAGGACCAGCTGTCCGAGCGTTCCCCAGGAGGCGAAGACCCCGCCCATGGTGGGGTTGCGCAGGTAGGTGAGGTAGGGGAGGCCGGCGGCGCGGTGCGCCTGGACGGCGGCGGTGATCCGCAGCATGCAGAGGAAGGCCGCCGACCCCTCCTGCATCCGCGTCCCGCCGGAGACGGGCAGGGCGAGCAGCGGCAGCCGCTCGGCGGTGGCGCGCTCGACGGCGCGGGTGATCCGCTCGGCGGTGGCGACGCCGATCGAGCCGCCGAGGAAGCCGAACTCGGAGGCGATGAGGGCGACCGGCCGGCCGTCGATCGAGCCGACGCCGGTGAGGACGGCCTCGTCCAGGCCGGTGCGCTCGCGGGCGCGGTCGAGGGAGGCGCGGTAGCCGGGGTCGGGCCGGTCGACGGCCGGTGGCTCGTCCCAGCCGCGGAAGCCGCCCGGATCGACCAGCAGGCCGATCAGCTGGTGGGCCGTCAGTGCCGTGCCCGAGCCCGTACCCATGCCCACCCCGTCAGAGTCGTTCTGGCGATCGTTCCGGTGATTGCTCCGGCGATCGTTCCGGCGGTCGTCCCGGCCCCGCCGTGATCCGTCCGGCTAGGCGGCACTCTATGCGGCACGGTCCGGTCGGGACAGCTCCGACATGAGTTCGATGGCGGTCGACCCTTGCGCTGGACGGGCGGTTCGTGGGCGTTTCGCGGACGGCTCCGGGAGAGGGGCGCGGGGCTCGGCGTACGGCTCAAGTCCTCGTAGGTAAAGGGTAGTTACTCGCTGGTTAATAGTTTTTCTGAGGGCTTCCGGAGCTGACGGTGTCTCGTCAGACTGGTGGACATGACTCGCACTCTACGCGCGTGGAAGACCCGCGCCGCCGCCGTCACCGCCGTCGCCCTGATGACCCTCGCCCCGGTCGCCGTCGCCACCGAGGCGCACGCCGACGTGAGCGGCTCGGTCTGCCTCTCCGCCCTCCCGTCGCAGGCCACCGACACCCTCAACCTGATCGCCTCCGGCGGACCGTTCCCCTACTCCCAGGACGGGGTGGTCTTCCAGAACCGGGAGGGCGTCCTGCCCAGCGAGTCCTACGGCTACTACCACGAGTACACCGTCATCACCCCGGGCTCCCCGACCCGCGGCGCCCGTCGGATCGTGACCGGGCAGGCCAGCCAGGAGGACTACTACACCGGCGACCACTACGCCACGTTCTCGCTGATCGACCAGACCTGCTGACCGTCCGCTGATCACCCCGGGGCCGTCCCCGGACGCTCCGACACGACGGTGGCCTCGGCTGGCTTCCCCGCCGAGGTCACCGCCGTGCGGCCGTAACCGTAGCCGTAGTAGCTACGGCCGCCCCCCGGCTCAGAGCTCGGACGGCCCCCAGGCGCCCACCGCCAGCTCGTCCCCCACCCGCAGCGTGCCGGGCCGCAGCACCGCGAACTTGCTGCCGAACGCCACCCCGCCCGCCGCCGCCCGGCGGTACCGGGCCAGCGTGCGCAGCGGCTCCGGGCCCGTCTTGGTGCCGTGGGACTGGTCCACCATCGTCACCGCGCAGCGGATCGCGAGCTTGGCGTAGCCCAGTTCGGCCCCGCCCACCTCGATCCGGCGGGCCAGATCCTCGGTGTGCGGTTCGGACCAGCCGTCCACCACCACGTTCGGGCGGAACCGGTCCATCGGCAGCGGCGGAGTGCCGGAGAGCTCGTTGAAGTACTCCAGCGAGGAGTGCGACACCAGGTGCACGGCGCAGCTGTCCGCGTAGCCCGAGGTGCCCGGGACCAGCCCGTCGGTCACCCGGTCGTGCTCCGGCGGCACCCGGACCAGCCGGCTGCGCGCGCCGAGCACCCCGGAGAGCCAGTCGGCGGCCTCCTCGCCCTGGTCGATGCCGAAGAACGGCGCGCCGAACAGCCGCACCTCGCGGCGCGGGCCCCCGGTGTCCACCGGGACCGACACCGGCTCCGCCCCCGGGGCGGCCAGGGTCAGCGAACGGCCGTCCTCCGCCACCGTCGGGCGGACGGTGGCCAGCACCGGGTCCCGGCGCTGGGAGCGGAACACGCCCTCCTCGTCCACCACCATGAACGCCCGGTCGTGGGCCAGCCCGGCCAGGGTGAGCTCCGCCTGCGCGGCCGCCACCCCCGCGCAGCCCTTTACCGGGTAGTACCGCAGTTCCGTCACCGTGGCCATCGTCCTGCTCCCCCTTTGCGCCGGCGTGCCGTGCTACGCCCGCGTACCGTCCATCTCGCGAACCCCACAGGGTAGTTGAGCGGGCCGACGGGGGCGGAGGCGGGACGGGGTGGATCCGCCCGCCGCTTGCTAGGGTCGGGGACATGGCACCACCGAGCAGCGCGAACCCCCCGGGGCGGCTCCGGCGTGACGCGCAGCGCAACCGCGACCTCCTGCTCGCCGCCGCCCGCGACATGTTCTCCCGGCACGGCCTGGACGTGCCGCTGGACCAGATCGCCAAGGAGGCGGGCGTCGGCAACGCCACCCTCTACCGGCACTTCCCGACCCGCGAGGCGCTGATCGGCGAGGTGTTCGCGGACGCCGGGGGCGGCCTGGCCGCCGCGGGCGAGGAGGCGCTCGCCGACGCGGACGCCTGGAGCGGCCTCGAACGGTACTTCGGGCGGATCTTCGAACTGGTCGCCGCCGACCGGGGCATCAACGACCTGGTCACCCAGGCCATCCCGACCATCCCCGGGATGATCGAGATCAGCCGCGGGCACGCCACCACCGTCGGCGCCCTGATCGCCCGCGCCCAGGAGCAGGGCACCATGCGCCGCGACGTCGTCACCATGGACCTGCTCTTCCTGCTCGGCCCGCTCTGTCGAGCCCTGCCGGCCGCCACCGAGCTGCGCCCCGACCTCTGGCGCCGCTACCTTGCCCTGCTGCTCGACGGCTTCCGCGCCCAGGCGACCCACCCGCTGCCGGTCCCGCCGATCGGGGAGGAGCACCTGGACCGGATGTTCGCGGACCTCTGGGAGGCGGAGCAGCCGGAGCCCTCCTGAGCCGGAGCCCGCCTGAGCCTGAGCCCTCCTGAGTCCGAGCCCGCCGCAAGCCCGAGCCCGCCGCAAGCCTGAGCCTGCTTCCGACCGTGCCGCATCAGGGACGCGTACGGAAGGACGGGCCCCGCGTCAGGGCCGCGTCAACGGCCCGTGGCCGTACGGGCGCGGGCCGCTTTGCTGGGGTGGAATCGGCGCGGTCCGGTCCGGCCCGGTGCGAGGGCACCCGGGCGCGCGGGCGGACGGAGAGGCAGGGCGGGCCATGACGGACAGTGGTGCGGACGGGGGCCGGATCGTGGTCGGCATCAGTGGCTCGTTGGGCAGCCTCGCCGCGCTGCACCGCGCGGTGGCCGAGGCCCGTCGCTCGGACGTCGAAGTGCTCGCGGTGCTCTGCTGGACCCCGCCCGGCGACGAACTCGGCTACCGCCGCACCCCGTGCCCGCCGGTGATCGAGGCCGGCCGCGACGCCGCCGTGGCCCGGCTGCGGCAGGCCCTCGACGAGGCCTTCGCCGGACGCCACGCGGGCGTCCGGCTGCGCTGCCAGGCCGTCCGCGGCGACACCGGCCACACGCTGGTGCGGTGCGCGGACCGGCCCGGTGACCTGCTCGTCCTCGGCGCCGGACGGGAGCGCGGCCGCCTCGCCCGACTGGTGCACCCCTCGGTCACCGCCTACTGCGTCCGGCACGCCGCCTGCCCGGTCCTGGCCGTCCCGCGTCCGCCGCTGCAGCGCGAGCTGGAGGCCCTGGAGCGCGGTGGCGGGCTGCGGGAGCCGGCGGCGGGGAACTGACGTCAGGACAGCCCCGCCGCCTCGGCGAGGACGGCGGCGGTCCGCCGGCCGGCGGCCAGGGTGTCGGCGTCGGTGGCCGGGAGGCAGCGGCCGGCCTCGGGGCGGTAGGCGGTCATCACCACGCCGGCGTGGTCGGTGGGCAGTTCGAGGGTCCGTACCGCCGAGTGCTGCTTTGTCAGAGCAGCGCTCAACCGCCGGGTGTGCTCGATGTCCACGATCCCGTCCGCCGTGCCGTGGACCAGCCAGAGCGGGACGGGGGACGGGCCGGCGGCCAGGTGGTCGAGCGGGGCCTCGCCGGTGGTGACGGCCGTGGTCGAGTAGTGCGAGGCGATGCCGACGGCGGCGACGGGCCGTAGCTCGGCGGGGGTGTCCGGGTGGGTGGCCACGGCTATCGCCTCGCGGCCGCCCATCGACCAGCCGGCCAGCACGAAGCGGGCCGGGTCCCCGCCGTGCTCGGCGGCGATCCGGCGGGCCTGGGCCAGCGAGGCGAGCAGTTCGGCGCCGCCGCGGTCCGGCTGCTCGGAGCTCCAGTCCGGGACGAGCACCAGCAGCCCCAGCCCGGCGGCCTCCCGGGCCAGCGGCCGCAGCACGTCGCGCTCGTTCGGGCCGTTGCCGTGCCAGAGCAGGACGACGGGAGCCGGTCCGGCGGTGCCGGCGGCCGGGAGGTGGACGTCCATCAGCCGCCCTTCCGCGTACGGAGCGGCAGTCGGGGCGGCAGGCGGACCGGCCTCGGGTCGAGCGCTCGTCATGCGGGGTTCCCCTCCGGTTCGGTGGATGATCACGGAGCTGGTACTGTACTTCTCGTCGCGAGGGAGGGATTCCTCGTCAGGCGTCAGTGGTGCTACCAGAGCACGTCCTACTTTCAGTAGGAAGAGTCCGTGCGACCCGGGCCTGGCGCTCCAGAGTCGGACAGGGTCCGGTGCCGTTCGTTCGGCGCCGGGCCCTGTCCGCGTTTCCGGGAACAGGGCGACCGCCGGACGACCGTTCAGGACGGGGCGTTCTCGGGACGGGGCGTTCTCAGGACGGCTGGCGGTCGGAGCCCAGCTCGCGGGAGATCCGCAGGCCGACCTGGGCGACCACCGGGCCGAGGGCGCGGACCCGGGCGGCGGTCATCCGTGAGGTGAGGCCGGAGACGGACAGGGCGGCGGTCACCTCGCCGGTGTGGTCGAAGATCGGGGCGGCGACGCAGCGGACCTCGGGCTCGTTCTCGCGGTCGTCGATCGAGTAGCCGCGGGCGCGGATGCGGGCGAGGTCGGCGCGAAGCCGGGGCTCGTCGGCGATGGTCCAGGCGGTCACCGGGCGCAGTCCGGCCGCGACCACCTCGGCGACGGCCTCCTCGGGCAGCCAGGCGAGGATCGCCTTTCCGGTGGCGGTGCAGTAGGCGGGGGCCCGGCTGCCGACCCGGGAGGCCATCCGGACGTTGGTCTCGTCCTCGACCTTGTCCAGGTAGACGATCCCGGGGGCCTGCCAGACGGTCAGGTGGACGGTCTCGCCCGCCTCGCGCTGGAGCCGGCGCAGGTGTTCGGCGGCGACGCTGCGCAGGTCGAGGGTGGTCAGGTAGGCCTGGCCGAGCCGCAGGGAGCCGTGGCCGAGCCGGAACCAGCCGGTCTCGCGGTCCCGGTCGAGGAGGTGCTCGTCCAGCAGGGGGCCGGCCAGTCGCAGCACGGTGCTCTTGTTCAGGCCGAGCCCGTCGGCGAGCTGGGCGAGCGGCACGCCGCGCCCGTCGCCATGGTCGCGGACGTAGCCGAGGACGGCGAGCGCGCGGCGCAGCGAGGAGGACTGGTTGCGTTCGGTCGCGGGTTTCTTGGGCGCCGTCTCCGTCATGGGTCCGTTCCCTGTGTCGTTCTGCCGGTGTTCCCCCGCAGGTCGGCGGCGGTTGTCAGAACGTACCCGGTCGTGACGGGATCGCCTCATCTTCGATACAACGTTGTGCAGTGCAAAACTTTCCCCAACTCCCTCTTGTTGGCGCCGATCGCCCCCGCCTAACGTCCCTGCCATCGAGCAGGCGACGTCGCCCCACCCGAGCGCTGCGCCCTGCCGTACCCCCACCACTTCACCCACCATCGGCCCCGGTCAGGGCCTGCTTCGACGTGCCCGTCCCCGCGGCGGACGTCTCGGCGGCAGCTGTCGGGAGGGGAGGTCTCCACCATGCGACTCATCGGACGGACCGCCGCAGCCGTCGTGCTCGCCGCCGGCTGCCTGGCCGCCACCGCCTGTGCCCCCGGCACCGCCTCGCCGGCGAGCGACAAGGCCGCCGACGACCGGACCGGCACGCTGCAGGTCTGGCTGTACAACGAGGCGGGCAACGCGGCCAAGGAGGCCGTGATCGCCAAGGCCGTGACCGACTTCCAGGCCTCCCACCAGGGCGTCACCGTCAACGTCAGCTACATCGACACCGACGCCTCGGCCCGCGCGGCCAAGATGAAGGGCGCGTTCAACGACCCGAACAGCGCCCCCGACCTGGTCGAGTTCGGCAACACCGACCTGCCCGGCTACGTCGCCGCCGGCGGCCTCGCCGACATCACCACCGAGCTGGACACGTGGCAGGACAAGGGCGACCTCGACCCGGCGATCGCCAAGACCGCCGTGGTGGACGGCAAGACCTACGGCCTGCCCTGGTGGGTCGGCGTGCGCGCGCTGTACTACCGCACCGACCTGTTCACCGAGGCCGGCCTCACCCCGCCGACCTCGTACGCCGAACTGGTCGCCGCCAACCAGAAGATCCACGCCGCCCACCCGGACACCTTCGGCATCGCCGTCGGCGGCAAGTACACCTTCGCCGCGCTGCCCTTCGTCTGGGACGCGGGCGGCGACATCGCCACCAAGGACGGCGCCGCGTTCAAGGCGGCGATCAACTCGCCCGCCTCGCAGGCCGGGATCAAGCGCTACACCGACCTCTTCGGCGCGGACGGCTGCCCCGCCCAGCAGTGCGCGGACCTGACCGGCGGCAAGACCGTCGACCTGTTCGCGGCCGGCAAGTCGGCGATGGCGGTGCTGCTCAACTCCAACCGCAGCAAGGTGGACGCGGGCGCGGTCAAGGGCAAGTACGGCGTGGTCCCGCTGCCCGGCGAGAAGCCCGGCTCGATCGCCCCGGCCTTCGCCGGCGGCAACAACCTGGGCGTGATGAAGGCGGCCAAGCACCGCACGCTGGCCGTCGAGTTCGCCGAACTGCTGGCGAGCCCCGCGTACCAGGAGCAGATGTACGACGCGATGGGCAACCTGCCGACGCTCAAGTCCGTCAGCGGCAAGGTCGCGGCGAAGGACGCGTTCCTGAAGCCCTTCACCGACACCATCGCGGCCGGCACCAGGTTCGTCCCGCTCGACCAGGCGTGGGCGCAGATCGACGCCCAGGCGGTGATCCCGACGATGCTCCAGCAGGTCGTCACCGGTAAGGCGGACGTGGCCAAGGCCTCGGGCGACGCGGCCGCGCAGGTCTCCTCGGCCTTCGCCGCGCACTGACGGCCGACCGCCGGCGGCGGGGGCGCGCCACGACCGCCGCCGCCGGCATGTGAGCCACCGCCACCGTCACCGCCGCCGGCAGCGAGTCACCGGCGCTGCCGGTACCGAGTCACCGCCGCCGGCACCGAGCCACCGGCGCCGCACCGCCGGCCCCCGGCCGCGTACGGACGGCCCCCCTCCCGGTTCGTCTCAGAGAGCAGGTCCCGCACGTGTCCGTATCCACCTCGACCGCCCCGGCGCCGCCTTCCCCGCAGAGGCGCCGTGGGGGAAGGGCGCCGGCCGCACCCCCGGGCGGCCGGCGCCGGCGGCCCCCGCTGCTGCTGCTCCTGCCGGCCGCGGTCATCCTGATCCCGCTGGTCGCCTACCCGATCTACCAGCTCGGCCTGCTGTCCGTACTGGACTTCGGGCAGGCCCAGGCCTCGGGCGGCGCCCCGACCTCCTTCGTCGGCTTCGGCAACTACTCGAAGATCCTCGAGGACGAGCAGTTCTGGACGGTGCTGTTCCAGACCATCGGCTTCGCGGCGTTCTGCGTGGTCGCCACCCTGGCCGTCGGCGCCACCCTCGCGGTGCTGCTCACCAAGGTCGGCCGGTGGCCCCGGCTGGTGCTGACCACCGCGGCGATGGCCGCCTGGGCGGCGCCGGCGATGACCGGTTCGACGGTGTGGAGCTTCCTGTTCGACACCAACCTCGGCCTGGTCAACCACACCCTGGAGGGGCTCGGACTCTCCGGCTTCCACGAGTTCAACTGGTTCTACGACAAGTGGACGGCGTTCCTGATCGTCGGCGCCGTGGTGGTGTGGCACTCCTACCCGTTCGTGATGGTCACCCTCTACGCGGGTATCCGGGCCATCCCGGAGGAGATCATGGAGGCGGCCGCCCTGGACGGCGCCAACACCTGGACCACCTTCCGCCGGATCACCGCACCGATGCTGCGCCCGATCCTGACCATCGTGGTGATCCAGTCGGTGATCTGGGACTTCAAGGTCTTCACCCAGATCTATGTGATGACCGAGGGCGGCGGCATCGCCGGCCAGAACCTCGTGCTCAACGTGTACGCGTACCAGAAGGCGTTCGCCTCCTCGCAGTACGGGCTGGGCGCGGCGATCGGCGTGATCATGCTGCTGATCCTGGTGATCCCGACGGTCCTGTACATCCGCACCCTGCGACGGACGGGGAACGAACTGTGAGCCCGGCGAACTCCCCGGCGAACTCCCCGGCCGTGAAGCCGGCCCGGAACACCGGCGGCCCCCAGGACGGGAGCGGCCCCCGGAACACCGGCGGCCCCCGGAACACCCGGGGTCGGAACACCCGCGGCCGGTGGCGGCTGGCCGCCAACAGCGGCGCGATCGTGCTGGCCGTGGTCACCGCCTTCCCGATCTTCTGGATGGTGCTCTCGGCCTTCAAGCCCAAGGGCGAGATCCAGTCGCTCGACCCCAGGCCGTGGACCGCCCACCCCACGCTGGAGAGCTTCCGTCAGGTGCTCAGCGTGGACGGCTTCGCCCGCTACTTCGGGAACAGCCTGGTGGTCGCGCTGTCGGTGGTGGTGCTGTCGGCGATCGTGGTCTTCCTGGCGGCGGTGGCCGTGACCAGGTTCCGGTTCAAGTTCCGCACCACCATCATGGTGATGTTCCTGATCGCCCAGATGATCCCGGTCGAGGCGCTGACCATCCCGCTGTTCTTCATGTTCCGCGACGCCGGACGGTTCGCCCCAGGCATCGGGCTGAACACCCTGGCCTCGCTGGTCCTGGTGCAGCTGGCGTTCTCGCTGCCGTTCGGGATCTGGATGATGCGCGGCTTCGTCGCGGCCGTCCCGGTCTCGATCGAGGAGGCGGCGCAGATCGACGGGGCGGGCCGGACCCGCATCCTGTGGCGGATCCTGCTGCCGCTGGTGGCCCCGGGCCTCGCCGCGACCAGCGTGTTCTCCTTCATCGCGGCGTGGAACGACTTCGTCTTCGCCAAGACCTTCATCATCAGCGCCACCCAGAACCAGACGCTGCCCTCGGCGCTGCTGGTCTTCTTCAAGCCGGACGAGAACGACTGGGGCGGCATCATGGCGGCGTCCACGCTGATGACCGTGCCGGTGCTGATCTTCTTCATCGCGGTGCAGCGCAAGCTGGTCTCCGGGCTGGCCGGTGCGGTGAAGGACTGATCGCCCGCGCGTGCGGAGCGGCCGGGAGTCCCGTCGTCGTGCGGGACTCCCTGTCGTACGTGAGGGTGGGCGCTCCGGGCGTGGGCGCCGGCACCGGCTCAGGAGACGAAGCCGACGATGTCGGTGCCCTTCCGGCTCCGTGCGATCCGGAGCCAGCCGACGACCTCCGCGACGGCCTCGGCCACCTCGCGCTCCGGCACCGGGGCGCGGCCCTCGCGCCCGGCCCGGTCGAACCGGTCCAGCGCCTGCCCGCAGTCCCCGGCCGACCAGGTGCCGCAGGACGGCACCGCGCAGAAGGGGAGTCCGGCAGGAAGGCCGCCGCCGTACTGGAAGTCCGCGACCGAGACGGCGGTGATCCCGTACGCCTTCAGACCGTCGTCGACCACCTCCAGCCAGTTGCCCCGGAACGGGCCGAAGGAGTCGACCTCCAGGGGTTGCCCGACCAGCCAGCACAGCCGCCGGTACGCGTAGCCGTACTGGAAGGCGTGGTCATCGTTCCCGGAGAAGGGCCCGCCGTGCACCACGGCGCGCAGCGCCTCCAGGGCGGTCGGGGCGCCCTGCGCGATCTCGTCGGCGAAGTGCTCGTCGGACCTGTCCAGGGACGGGCCGAAGTACGCGAGGGCCTCGTCGACCGCTCCGTCGTCGCCGCTGCCGACGCGGGCACGGAGCTCCGCGGGGTCGACCAGGTACGCGCGCAGGAAGGAACTCATATCAGCACGGTAGCGGGCGCAACGGACAGCCGGGTCGGCGGGTCCGGCCGCCCTCGGGCGGTGGGGTCGTACCGAATCTTCTTGCCGTAGAGGCAAGTTGACGGGACGGCAGCGGCCTCGCCGGCTCCCCGGGTGAAGGGCGGGAGCGTCGGCGGCCCGGGCTCAGGCCGCGGCCGCGGAGTCGCTGGCCGGGACGGCGACCAGCACGAACTCCGCGCCGGCGTCGTCCCGGACCAGCGCGGTGCGGCCGAACGGCCCCGGCGCCGGACCGGTGACGACGGCGCCGCCGAGGGCGCGCAGCCGGTCGGCCGCGCGGTCGGTGTCCTCGGTCGCGAAGTGGACCAGCCAGCGTGCGCCTCCCTCCGAACCGGCGCCCGGGCCGGAGGGGCTGGAGGGGTCGGAGGGGCCGATGCTGCACGCGGGCCGACCGGCCACCCGGGCGAGGGTGTGGCCCGCCCGCGGCCGGTCGTAGCTGTAGCCGACGACCCGGCGGTAGAAGGCCCGCGCGGCGTCGGGGTCGGGGGAGAGGTGCTCGTTCCAGGCGAACGCGCCGGGCTCGTCGACCAGGCCGGCGCCGTCGATGGTGCCGGCCCGCCAGAGCCCGAAGCGGGCGCCGAGCGGGTCGACGGCGAGCGCGGCGCGGCCCTGCTCGGGCACCTCGTACGGTTCGCGGGCGAGGCGGCCGCCGGCGGCCCGGACGGCGGCGGCGGTGCGCAGCGGGTCGGGGCAGGCGAGGAAGGTGGTCCAGGCGGGCGGGTCGCTCGGCCGGGCCCGTTCGACGGCCGCGACCTGGGCGCCGTACCGGGTGGCCACCGCCTCGGCGGGGCCGGTCGGGACGAACTCCCAGTCGAACAGCGCGCCGTAGAAGGCCTGCGCCCGTGCGGTGTCCGGCGTGGTGAGCACGACCCAGCACGGGACCCCGGCGCGGTAGTTGCCCGGCTTCGGCATGCGGTCCTCCTGGCGGGCCCGGTGTCCGGCGCCCGGCGTCCGGTGCCCGGAGCAGCGGCCCCACCCGCCAGCCTCCGCGCCCGGCGAACGGGTGGCAAGCGGGCGTCCCCGGCGACGATGCCTAGGACACCCCGTGCGGCCGGAACTGGACGCTGATCCGCGGGCCCACCGGGCGGGCCGTCTTGGGGATCGCGTGCTCCCAGGTGCGCTGGCAGGAGCCGCCCATCACCACCAGGTCCCCGTGGCCGAGCGGGTGGCGGACGACGGTCGTGCCGCCGGACCGGGGCCGCAGCGCCAGGGTGCGCGGCTCGCCGACGGAGAGGATCGCCACCATGGTGTCCTCGCGGGCGCCGCGCCCGATCCGGTCGCCGTGCCAGGCCACGCTGTCCCGGCCGTCCCGGTAGTAGCAGAGTCCGAGGGTGCGGAACGGCTCGCCCAGCTCCCGGGCGTAGTGGTCGCTCAGGGCGGCCCGGGCCAGGCCGAGCACCGGGTGCGGCGGTTCGGCGTGCGCCGGGTAGGAGGCCAGCAGGCGCGGGACGTCGACCGTCCGCTCGTACATCTCGCGGCGTTCGGCGCGCCAGGGCACGGTGGCGGCCAGCTGTTCGAACAGCTCGTCGGCCCCGTGCAGCCAGCCCGGGAGCAGGTCGAGCCAGGCGCCGTCGCCGAGCGGCTGCCGTCGCAGGCCGTCGAGCGGGCCGAGGCGGACGCCGCCGCGGTCGGTGTCGTCGAACAGCGAGGGCTGGAGGTGGACGGTGCCGTGCATGGGGTCAGCGTACGCCCTTGTTCGAACAGGTGCTCGAATATTGCGCCCAGGGCATGGGTATGCCGAGCGATGCACGGTGATATTCAGTTAATGCCTTCGATTTGCAGGCCAAATTGGGAGTGTGGCAACCTAATCGCAGACATTGAAGAGTTTTGACATCGGAAAGTGAAGGATCATGTCGGACGGCGCCCGCGTCATCGTCGGAGTCAGCGGCTCCCTGCACAGCCTGACCGCCCTGCACCGGGCGGCCGAGGAGGCCCGGGTCCGGCAGGCGGTGCTGGTGCCGGTGCTCGCCTGGACGCCGGTCGGCGGCGAGCGCAACTACCGGGCCCGGCCGTGCCCGCCGCTGCTGCGCGCCTGGCAGGAACTCGCCGAGGCGCGGATGGCGAGCGCGCTGGAGCAGGCCTTCGGCGGTCTGCCGATCGGCGTGCCGGTGCGGCCGCTGGTCGTGCGCGGCGATGCCGCCACGGTGCTGACCGGGCTCGCCGACCGTCCGGGCGACCTGCTGGTGGTCAGCACCGGCGAGCAGGGCGGCCTGCGGGTCAGGCTGCGCGGGCTGACGCGCCGCTCGGTCACCCGGCAGTGCCTGGCCCGGGCCCGGTGCGGGGTGCTCGCCGTTCCGCCGTCCACGCTGCACGAGGACCTGCGCGCGCTGCACCGCGGCATCGACCTGCGGGAGCTCGCGGCGGCCTGACGGTTCGTCAACTCCGGTGCGTGGTGCGGCCGTCGACCACCGTGCGGGTGGGGCGGAGGTCGCGCAGTGCGTCCACCGGGCAGTCCAGCGGATCGACCGGCCACACCGTGAGGTCGGCGAACATCCCCGGCCGCAGGCTGCCGCGCACCGCGCTCTCGCCGGTCAGCCGGGCCGCGTTCACGGTGTGCAGGGCGACCGCCTCGGCCCGGCCGATCGCGTGCTCCGGGCCGACCACCCCGGCCGTGGTGCCCCGGGTGGTCATGCCCCAGACCGACACCATCGCGCCGTACGGGCCGACCGGGAAGTCCGAGCCCCCGGTGATCAGCGCGCCCTCGTCCAGCCACTCGCGCAGCGGGAAGAGCGCGGCGGTGCGCTCCTCGCCCCAGGCCCGCTGCTGGGTGAGCGCGCCGTCGTGCAGCAGCGGGTGCTGGACCGTCACCGGGATGCCGAGGGCGATCGCCCGGGCCCGCTGTCCGGGGCGGGCCAGGCCGCCGTGCTCGACCACCAGCGTGCCGGGCGGCAGGCCGGGGCGGCGCGCGGCCACCTGCTCGAAGACGTCCAGCAGCACCCGCAGCCCGCGGTCGCCCCAGGCGTGCACGCCGACCCGCCAGCCCCGCCCGACCACCCGGTCCACCGCCGCGAGCAGCTCGGCCGGCTCCCAGAGCAGCCGGCCGTGGTAGCACGGCTGCCCCTGGTAGGGCTCCTCCACGGCGCCCGCCTCGAAACCGCCGTCGATGCCGAACTTGACGCCCCACAGGCTCAGTCGGCCGTCGTCCCGGCCGGCGGAGCGCCAGGCGTCCATCCGCTCCAGCAGTGCGTCCACCTGCTCCGGCGTGCGGGCGGCGAAGCCGGAGACCAGCGCCCGGACCCGGACGGCCAGGGCGCCCCCGGCCCGCGCGGCGTCCAGCACCTCCAGGTCCTCGACCGGGACCAGGCAGTCGCGGACGGTGCCGATGCCGGTGGCGGCGAAGTCGGCGGAGGCGGCGCGCAGGCCCTCGATCCGCTCCGCGAGGGTGGGGCGCGGCAGCACTTGCTCGACCGGCTCGACCGCCCGGTCGACCAGCCGGCCGGTGAGCCGCCCGTGTCGGTCGCGCTCGATCACACCGCCGGGCGGTGCCTCGGTGGCCTCGGTGATCCCGGCCAGCCGCAGCGCGGCCGAGTTGAGCACCATGTTGTACGCGCCGCGGCGCACCAGCACCGGGTGGTCCGCGGTGGCCGCGTCCAACTCCCCGGTGGTGGGCATCCGTTGCTCGGCCAGCAGCACCTCCTGCCAGTTGACCGTGGTCTGGATCCACTCCCCGGCGGGGGTGCGGGCGGCGCGCTCGCGGATCAGGGCGAGGAACCCGGCCAGGTCGTGGGCCCGGTGGACGGGCACGCCGTGGACGCTGTGCCCGGCCATGACCAGATGGGTGTGGGTGTCGTCGAAGGCGGGCAGCACCGTAGAGCCCGGGGCGTCCACCACCTCGGTGGCCGGGCCGACCAGGGCGTCCAGGCCGTCGGGCGCGGGGGACAGGGCGGTGATCCGGCCGCCGGTGACGGCGACCGCCCGGCGGGGCGGCTCGCCGGGCACCAGGGTGTGCACGGCGGCGGCCCGGATCAGCAGGTCGGCGGGGACGGGGGCGGGGTCGGTCATTGCGGCTCCTGGATCGCCGGACGCACCTGGGGGCGGGACAGCCCGGTGACCTTCTCGACGTACCGAAGACTGGGCTCGGCGAGCAGTCCGTGCAACTCGGTGAACACCGCGCGGGCCGGCACCGCGTTCCAGTCGGCGGGCAGCAGCTGCGCGGGCAGCCCCGGGTCCAGGTACGGCAGGCGGCGCCACTGGGTGAGCATCGGCACGTAGGCGCGGAACGCCTCGGCCGGGTCGACCGGCGACCGGTCGCGCCGCTCCTCGGCGGTCGGGTGCCAGGCGTCGGCGAAGGCCGCGTACTGCGCCTCGATCGCCGGGAGGTCCCACCAACTCGCCACCGCCGTCCGGAGATCGGCGAAGCCGGCGTACTCGGCGGAGAGGAACAGGTGGACGTAGGCGCTCAGCCCGAGCCGGTCCAGCAGCCGGCGGGCGTCCGGCAGCAGCCGGGCGGGCGCCAGCCAGACCCCGGGGGCGGCGTTGCCGAAGCCGAGCCAGCTCAGCCGGGAGCGCAACTGGTGGCGGTGGGCGCGGGCGGACTCGGGCACCGAGAAGACCGCCACCACCCAGCCGTCGGCGAGTGCGGCGGGCTCCAGGCTGTGGAAGATCCGCCGGTCGCCCTCCTCGAAGACCGGCTCCACCGCCGGGGCGAGCCGGTAGCCGGTTCCGCCGCGGCGCTCCTGGAGCAGGGTGCCGGCCTTCTTCAGCCGGGACGTCGCCGAGCGGACGGCCGGGCCGTCGACGTCCAGCTCGGCCAGCAGGGCGATCAGGTCGGCGATGGATATCCAGCCGCCGAGGCGGCGGACGAACTCGCCGTAGACGGTGTTGATCAGGGAGCTCGGCCGGGGTGCGTTCTCGGACATGCGCGGGCCCTCCTCCCCGGCGACTGGTGGCGATCATAACGAGGGTGCGGGACATCGGAAGGGTCTTGCCGATCTTTGCCGGATGCGCCGATCCGGCGGGAAGCGCACGGAACACCTGCTACGGGTGACGCCTCCTGCGCGGACCGCTACCGCCCGCTACGCGTAGGCGCCGGAGAGCAGGGTCCCGGCCCCGGGGGCGAAGGCGGGCAGGCCGAGGGCCCGCAGCAGCTGGTGGGTGGTGCAGACGGCGGCCGAGACCACGGGCTTGCCGAGCTGCTGCTCGGCCTCCTCGACGGCGGACAGCGAGGGCAGCTGCACGCAGGCCGAGAGCACCACGGCGTCCGCCCCGGCGTGGGCGAGCCCGCGGGCGATCGCGGGCAGCCGGGCCGGGTCGTGGGCGGCCACGTCGAGGTTGTCGGCGATCTCCAGGGCGGCGTGGTCGAGCACCTCGATGCCCTCCGCGGCGAGGTACTCGACCACCGTCCGGGCCAGCGGCCGCAGATACGGGGTGACCATCGCGACCTTGGCGGCCCCGAGTTCGTGCAGCCCGGCGACCAGGGCGCCGGCGCTGGTGACCACGGGCGCGGGGGCGCCGTTCTGGATGGTGCGCAGGTGCAGCCGCCGCTCGGCCTCGCGGTGGTAGCCGTGGCCGGTGGCCATCACCGCGACCAGGCAGGCGTAGCCGAGCACGTCCACCCGGGCGTCCGAGAGCTCGGCGGCGCAGCGGTCGGACTCGGCGTCCATGGCGCGCAGTTGCTCGGGGGTGACCCTGGTCATCCGCATCCGGCTGGAGTGGAAGGTGAACCGCTCGGGGGCGACCGCCTCGCGGGCCCGCAGCAGGGCGGGGACCTCGGTCTCCATGGTGACGTTGGAACTCGGGACGATCTGGCCGATCCGGTAGGTGGTCATCGGGCGGACGGTCCTTTCCGGTCGGGGCTGGTCAGCGGGCGTCGACCACGGGGTTGGCGAGCGTGCCGATCCGCTCGATGGTGGCCTCGACGAGGTCGCCGGGCTGGAGGAACCGCGGGGGCACCATCCCGGCGCCGACGCCCGAGGGGGAGCCGGTGGCGATCACGTCGCCCGGTTCCAGGGTGACGCCGGAGGAGATGTTGGCGATCAGCCGGGCGACGCCGAACAGCATGTGGCGGGTGTTGGAGTCCTGCCGCGGCTCGCCGTTGACCTTCAGCGAGAGGTCGAGCCGCTGCGGGTCGGGGATCTCGTCGGCGGTCACCACGACCGGGCCGAAGGGGGCGTAGCCGTCCTGGCCCTTGGAGAAGAACCACTGGCCGGAGCGGCGCTGGTCGCGGGCGCTGATGTCGTTGACGATGCTGTAGCCGAACACGTGCCGCAGCGCGTCCGCCTCGGCCACCCGGAAGGCGGGCGCGCCGATCACCACGGCGAGTTCGCACTCCCAGTCGAGCTGCTTGGTGAGGTCGGCGTTGTGCGGGATGGGCCCGCCCGGGCCGGTGACGGCGGTCGAGGGCTTGCCGAACAGCACCGGGCGGTCGGGGAGTTCGCGGTCGGTGTCCAGGGTGCGGTGCGACTCGGCCACGTGCTCCACGTAGTTGAGGCCGACGCCGACGATCTTGCCGGGGCGCAGCGGCGCGCACAGCGAGACCTCGGCGAGCGGCCTGGTGGCCGGGGAGCCGGCGAGCAGCTCGCGGACGACGGCCAGGGCCGGTTCCCCGGCGCGGATCAACCCGAGGAGGTCGGGCGGGAGTCGAACACCGGCGGCGGAGGCCAGGGAGGTCAGGTCGGCGACCCGGTCGCCGTCGAGCCGGGCGCCGAGGCGCGGGGCGGCTGCGGCTTCGGCGGTGGCAGCGGGGTCGGCGATTCGGAAGGTCAACAGGTGCATGGCGGTGGGGCTCCTGGTCAGGCGGTGGTGGTGGGCTGCTGCCCGTCCGGGTGGGCCTCTTCGCGGTGGAGGCCGAGCGAGTGCATCACCGGGAAGTCGTTGAAGGAGAACAGGCAGGCGTCCTCGCCCTGGTCGAGGTTCGCGTGCTCGTGCCAGGCCCAGGACGGGACGACGAAGACGTCCCCCCGCTGCCACTCGAAGCGGTGGCCGGCGATCACCGAGACGCCCCGCCCCTTGGCCGCGGTGTACACCACCGAGCCGGTGTGCCGGTGGGCGCGGGTGGCCTGGCCCGGTCGCAGCAGTTGCAGGTGGGCGGACATGGTCGGCATCACCGGGCCGCCGGTGACGGGGTTGGTGTACTCCATGACCACGCCGTCGAAGGGCGATCCCTCGGTGGCGCGGGCGAGTCGGCAGAGCGCGTGGTAGCTGGGCTCCCAGGGCCAGCCGAACAGCGGCGAGTAGGGGCGGGTCCACTTCTCGACGCCGTACGGCAGCAGGTTGCCGCCGTAGCTGAGCAGCGAGGAGTCGGTGACCGGCCCGGGCCGCTGGTACAGCTCCGGGTGGACCTCGTAGAAGTTGGCGTCGAGGGTGTTGACCAGCGGGATGTCCAGGCCGTCCTGCCAGATCACCGGGGCGTCGTCGGCCTCGTTGCCGTGCTCGTGCCAGGTGTTGTTCGGGGTGATCGCGAAGTCGCGCGGGCCGACCTTGAGCTTCTGCCCGTCCACGACGGTCCAGGCGCCGGTGCCCTCGTGGACGAAGCGCAGTGCGGAGGCCTGGTGGCGGTGCGCCGTCATCGCCTCGCCGGGGCCCATGATCTGCAGCCCGGTGTACAACAGGCCTACGGCGGCGCTCAGTTCGCGGCGGCCGGGGTTCACCAGCATCACCACCCGGCGCCCGGCGTCGTCGGCCTTCACCAGGGGCAGGGCCTTGTGCACCAGCGGGCGGAGGTCGGCGTAGCGCCAGAGCACGGGGACGGACCTCGGCTGCGGGTACCAGGGTTCGATCTCGTTGGCGACCGTCCACAGGGCGCCGGCCTGGTACTTGGCCAACTCCTCGTAGTAGGCGAGCAGTTCCGGGCTGTCGGTGACCCTGGCCCGGCCGATCCGGTCGTCGTCGTGACTGTCGTAACGGTCCTGGTCGTCGTGACCGTCGTGGCCGGGGGTGCGTTCGGGACTGGTCATGCCTCCTCCTCGGGGAACACCAGCGGCCGCAGCGGGCGGTTGTCCACGTGCAGCCGGAAGACGTCGAAGCGGTTGTAGTGGCCGACGATGTCGTGCATCTGCCGGGGCTGGACGCAGCGGCCGAGGTCGATCTCGGCGTAGACGATGCCCTCCTCGTCCACCAGCGGTTCGGTGACGGCACGGCCGTCCGGGCCGAAGATCCCGGACAGGGCGCTGTGCGGGCGGGCGAGCTGCTTGCGGAGCCGCGGGTCGTCGCCGGCGATCAGGTCCACGATCTCGGGGGAGACGGTGGAGCAGGAGACGACCGAGAACACCTTGCCCTCGAAGCAGTGCGCGGCGGTGCGCAGGGCGATGGAGTCCGCCATGTCGTAGTCCTCGGGGCCCACCGGCAGCGCGATGTAGCAGGCGGCGTGGACGAGTTCGCCCTGGGCCAGCAGCGTGAAGCGGGCCAGCGGGTTGGTGTTCTCGCCGCAGGCCAGCGCGCCGAGCGGGCCGACGGCGGTGGGGTGCACCGTGAGGGTGCTGCCGTCGCCCTGCCCCCAGGTCAGCTTCTCGGCCCAGGTCGGCACCAGCTTGCGGTGCACGCCGAGCAGTTCGCCGTCCGCGCCGATGATCAGCAGGGTGTTGTACAGCGGTCCGAGGCCGGGCCGGCCGCGTTCGTTGACCCCGATCACCAGCACCACGCCGGCCTGCCGGGCCGCGGCCCGCAGGGTGTCGACGTACGGGCCGGGGACGTCCACGGCGGCCCGGTACAGCCGGTCGTACCAGGGCGAGCCCTGCACCGGGTTCATCGTCCAGTTCCAGTACGGGTAGCCGGGCACGAAGACCTCGGGGAAGACCACCAGTTCGGCGCCGTGCCCGGCCGCCTCGTGGATCAGCGCGACGGCCTTGTCGACGGTGGCGGCCGGGTCCAGGTAGACCGGGGCGGCCTGGACGGCGGCGGCGGTGAAGCGGGGCAGGTCGGGCATGGTTCCTCGTCCCTCCTCGGGGGCTGCGGTGGGGAACGCGACGGCTTCTCGAGGGGCTCGGGCGCCGCTCACGGATGGTCCGGTGACCAGCGGCGGTGGACGGGCGGGGGCGGCTCGCGCAGCAGGTGCAGGCGCGGGGCGACCCGGTCGGCGTTCGGCCCGGGCGGCTTTCGGCTGCCGGCCTGCCAGGGTTCGGGCCAGCGGGCGCCCGGCCCGGTGTGGTTCCGCTCGGCGGCGGCGTGCAGCGTCCAGAGCGGGTCGTACAGGTGGGCGCGGCCGACCGCGACCAGGTCGGCGCGGCCGGCCAGCAGGACGGAGTCCGCGTCGTCGAACCCGGAGATGGCGCCGACCGCGATGGTCGGCAGGCCGGTGGCGGCGCGGACCAGTTCGGCGAACGGCGTCTGGTAGCCGCGCCCGTACGGCGGCCGCTGGTGCGCCACCACCTCGCCGGTGGAGACGTCCAGCGCGTCCGCCCCGGCCCCGGCGAGCGCGCGGCCGATCGCCACGGCCTCCTCCTCGGTGGTGCCGCCGGGCGCCCAGTCGCTCGCCGAGATCCGCACCACCAGCGGCCGCCCGGCCGGCCAGACGGCGCGCACCGCCGTCAGCACCTCCAGTGGCAGCCGCAGCCGGTGGGCGAGCGGACCGCCGTAGCGGTCGGTGCGGCGGTTGGTGAGCGGGGAGAGGAAGGAGGAGAGCAGGTGGCCGTGGCCGAACTGGAGCTCCAGCACGTCGAAGCCGGCCCGGGCGGCCCGCTCGGCGGCGGCCGCGAAGTCCGCGGTGACGGCGGTCAGTTGGATGTCGTTCGCCTCGTGCGGCACCGGGCTGCCGGTGTCCCAGGGGAGGGCCGAGGGGGCGATCAGCGGCCAGCCCTCGGCGAGCGGGCGCCCGACGCCGTCCGGTCCGGGGACGGCGGTCGCGCCCCGGCGGCCGGCGTGGGTGAGCTGGATGCCGAGCGGGGTGTCGCTCACCGCCCGTACGGCGTCGACGAGTCGGCGCCAGGCGGCCTCCTGGTGGTCGGCCCACAGGCCCGGGCAGCGGTCGGTGGCCCGGCCCTCGGGGCTGACCGCGGTCATCCCGGCGATCACCAGCCCCGCGCCGCCGAGCGCGTGGCCGGTCAGTTGGGCGCGGTCGAAGCCGCTGGGCAGCGCGTCGGGGGAGGTGAAGGTGGCGAGCGGGGGCACCACGACGCGGTTGCGCAGTTCCAGCGCGCCCAGTTTCAGCGGCCGGAACATCGGCGGCACCCCGGGCGAGCCGCCGAAGGCGGTGTCCACGGCGTCCACGAAGGCGGGGTCGCGGGCCCGCAGGTTGCCGTAGGTGACCCGCCGGCTGCGGGTGAGCAGGTTGAAGGCGAACCGGTCGATCCCCTGCCCGGTGCGCCGCCCGATGGTCTCGAACCATTCCAGGCTGGCCTGCGCGGCGCGCTGGGTGGACTCCACCACCGGGCGCCGCTCGGCCTCGTACCCGGCCAACGCCGCGTCCAGGGTGGGCTGTTCGCTCAGCGCGGCGGCCAGGGCGAGGGCGTCCTCCAGGGCGAGCTTGGTGCCGGAGCCGATCGAGAAGTGCGCGGAGTGCGCGGCGTCGCCGAGCAGGACCACGTTGCGGTGGCGCCAGCTCGCGTTCCGGACCGTGGTGAAGCGGATCCAGCGGGAGGCGTTGGGGATCAGCCGGTGGCCGTCCAGGTGCCCGGCGAGCAGCTCGGCACAGCGCCGCACGCTCGCCAGGTCGCTCTCGCCGCGCGCCGACTCCCGTGCGGCGAAGGCATCGAAGCCGGCGCGGTGCCAGGCGTCCGCGGCCGCCTCGACGATGAAGGTCGAGCGGGTGGCGCTGTACGGGTAGGCGTGCACCTGGAGGACGCCGAAGTCGTACCGCTCGACGATGAAGGTGAAGGCCTCGAAGACCTTGTCGGTGGCGAGCCACATGTAGCGGCAGTGGCGTTCGTCCAGGTCGGGGCGGAAGCTCTCGGGGTGGGCGGCCCGGGTGCCGGAGCGGATTCCGTCGGCGGCCACCACCAGGTCGTACTCGGCGGCCAGTCGGTCGACGGGCGGCGCCGGGGTGCGGTAGCGCACGTCCACCGCCAGCTCGGCGCAGCGCTGTCGGAGGACGGCGCGCAGCCGGTTGCGGTCCAGGGCGGCGAAGCCGTGGCCGCCGCTGGTGCGGACCTCGCCCGCGTAGCGGATGTCGATGTCGCTCCAGCGGGCGAACTCGGCGCTGATCGCGGCGAAGACGAGCGGGTCGGCCCGGGCGATGCCGTCCAGGGTCTCGTCGGAGAAGACCACGCCGAAGCCGAACTCGTCGTCCCGGCCGTCCCGTTCGAAGACGGTGATGTCCCGGTCGGGTGCCAGCTGCTTGGCCAGGGCGGCGAAGTAGAGCCCGCCGGGGCCGGCGCCGATCACCGCGATCCGGCGCACCGCCCGCGGAGCCGCGTCCGGTCGGCCCGCGCGGTCCGGTGCCGTGCTCATGCGAGCACCTCGGGCCGCTGCGGCCCCGCCTCGGCCAGCGTGCGGCGGACCTGCGCGGGCCACGGCTGGGAGCCCCCGTCCTGCGGCGCGGCGTGTACCACCGACATCCGCCCGCTCGCGGCCAGCCCGTGCGGGCCGTGCACCTCGAAGGCGTAGTGCAGGGAGGAGCCGCCGACCCGGACGACCCGCAGTTCGGTGCGGACGAGGTCGCCGAACCAGAGCCGTTCGCGGTAGTCGGCCTCGAAGTGCACCCGGGGTATCCGCCCGAACAGCTCGGCGAGCCCGAGCCGGCGCAGCAGGGCCGCCTCCGCCGCCTCGGCCCAGCGCTGCACGGCGGAGAAGTGGTAGTGCCCGGCGGCGTCGGTGTCGGACCATTCCACCCGGCGCTCGACGGTGACGCTGGCCGGGGTCAGCGCGGCCCGTCGGCGCAGCTCGGCGCGGTGCAGCTTGCCGGTCGCGGTGCGCGGCAGCTCGGGCACGAACTCGACCGCCCGCGGGTACTTGTAGGGCGCGATGGCGTGCTTGACGTGCTCCTGGAGCGCGCGGGCCGTCTCCGGCCCGGCCGGTACGCCCGCGCGCAGCACCACGTACGCCTTGACCACCGCGCCGCGCCGCTCGTCCGGCGCGCCGACCACCGCGCAGTCGGCCACGTCGGGGTGGGCGGCGAGCGCCTGTTCCACCTCGGGCCCGGCGATGTTGTAGCCGGAGGAGACGATCATGTCGTCGTTGCGGGCCCGGAACCAGAAGTAGCCGTCGCGGTCCCGGACGTAGGTGTCGCCGGTGAGGTTCCAGCCGCCGCGGACGTAGTCCAGCTGGCGCTCGTCGTCCAGGTAGCGGCAGCCGGTCGGGCCCTTGACGGCGAGCATCCCGGGCTCGCCGTCCGGCACCGGGCGGCCCTGCCCGTCCAGGACCGCGGCCCGGAAGCCGGGGACGGGTCGGCCGGTGGAGCCGGGGCGGATGTCCCGGCCGGCGGCCGAGACGAACACGTGCAGCAGCTCGGTGGCGCCGATGCCGTCGATCAGCCGCTGTCCGGTGGCCGTGTGGAAGGCCTGCCAGACGGCGGCGGGCAGCGGCTCGCCCGCCGAGACGCAGTGCCGCACCCTGGCCAGCCGGTCGGCCAGCCCGGCGGCCAGGATCGCCCGGTAGGCGGTCGGCGCGGTGAACAGCACGCTCACCCGGTGCCGGCGGACCTGTTCGGCGAGCTGCTCGGGGGTGGCCTGCTCTAGCAGCAGGCCGGCGGCGCCCGCCCGCAGCGGGAAGACCAGCAGGCCGCCGAGGCCGAAGGTGAAGCCGAGCGGCGGGGTGCCGGTGAAGAGGTCCTCGGGGGTGGGGTGGAGCAGGTGGCGGGAGAAGGTGTCGGCGATGGCGAGCACGTCGCGGTGGAAGTGCAGGGTGGCCTTGGGGCGGCCGGTGGTGCCGGAGGTGAAGGCGATCAGCGCGACGTCGTCGGCGGCGGTCGGGACGGCGGGGAAGCCGGCGGGCTTGGCGGCGCAGCGGGCGGTGAGGTCCTCGGGGCCGGGGCCGCCGTAGGGCAGGACCCGCAGCCCGGGGGGCCGGGCCCGGTCCAGCTCGTCCAGGAAGCGGTGGTCGCACAGGGCGAGGGCGGGCCGGGCGATGCCGGTGAGCTCGGTCAGCTCGGCGGCGCGCAGCAGTGGCATGGTGGTGACGGCCACCCCGCCGGCCTTCAGGACGCCGAGCCAACAGGCTGCCAGCCAGGGGGTGTTGGGGCCGCGCAGCAGGACCCGGTTGCCGGGGACGAGGCCGAGGTCCTCGGTCAGCAGGCGGGCGATCCGGTCTGCGTGGCCGCGCAGTTCGCCGTAGGTCCAGCTCCCGGTGGGGGTGAGCAGGCAGCGGCGGTCCGGGCCGAGGCGTTCGATGGTGTCGTCGAGTAGGGCGGCGGCGCAGTTCAGGCGGTCGGGGTAGGCCAACTCCGGGAGTTCGAAGAGGAGCTCGGGCCACTGCTCGAAGGGCGGGAGGTGGTCTCGACAGAACGTGTCCACGTGCGCCGAGGGTGAGAGCTCCATGGGCGGGCACCTCGTTGTGCGAGCGGGGAGTGAGGCCAGTATGGCGCTTCGGTGACGCCAGTCAAGAGAGCGATACACGCATTCGGGCGACGGCCCTGGTGGCGCTCCCCGGCGCCTCCGGTGCTCCCTGGCTCCTGGTCCCCGTTGTCGCCCGGCTCCCCGCTCGGGTCCGCGGTCCGGGACGGGCGGCAACCGGCCGTCCCGGACCGCCTCGACGGGACCGGACCGTCAGCTGCTCGCGCCGTCCGCGGCGGCATCGGGCGTGCGGCCCTCCTGCGCCTGCCGGGCACGCTCGGCGACCAGCTCGGCGAGGCCGGTGAACGCGGGCCCGGTGAGCTGGTCGCCCGACCCCTCCCCGCGCACGACGAGCAGCACGCTGCCGACCCTGGCCAGTGCCACCGCCGACGAGGAGCCCTGGACGCGGACGGCGCTCTGGTCGCCGATCCGCGGGACGGCCGCCGCCGGGTCGGTGCCGGCGGTCCGGTCGAGCGTGTGGTCGAAGGCGCGGGCGGCGGCCTCGGGGGAGGCGAAGGAGGCCACGCCGAACTCCACGGTCTGCGCCGAGGCCGAACCGAAGGTCACGGTGGCGGAGGCGAGTTGAAGGTCGCAGGAGTCCGGGAGCAGGCACGGCAGCCCGCCGCCCCGGGCGGTCCCCGCCGTCGGCTCCCGTCGCACCTGCCAGCCGCCCGGCAGCGCCCGCGCGTCGGGCAGCACCGCCCGGACCAGCGCCGGGTCGCCCAGCGGCGGTGCGGCGTGCGCCAGTCCGGGCCCGCCCGGCTTCAGCAGCGGACGCGAGCCCAGGTGGATGCCGATCGCGACCAGTGCGGCGATCAGCACCAGGGCGAGCGCCACCACGATGCCGGTGCCGCTCCGCCGGGCGGCGAGCGTCCGGGCGCGGGCGGCCCCCGGGTCGAGCCGCAGCTGGACGGTGGCCGGGTTCGCCGGCGGCGGCGTGGACGGCGGTCCGACCCGCAGTTGCACGGTGCCGGGCTCGCTCCGCAGCTGGACGGTCGGCGGGTCGGCCGGTTTCCCGAGCCCGGTGGTGGCGAGGTACCGCGCGAACGCCGGGTCCGCGGCCAGCAGGTGGTCGACGGCGGCGGTCAGCAGCGCCCGTGCCCGCGCGTCCCCCGGGCTCGCCTCCGCCGCCGTCAGCGCCCGGGCCCCCTCCGGCACCGTCCGCAACCGCGCCCGGACGACCTCCGCCACCGCCCGGTGCGGCCCGTCGCCCAGCAGTGCCGCCACCGCATCCGGTGCCAAGCCCCGGCCGTCCCCCATGGCAACTCCCCTTGCCGCACGAGTGGTTGCCCCCACGATCCCGGACCGGGGCCCGGTTCGTACCCATGCCGAACCGAACGGAGACGCGACTGAGACGCGATCCGGACGTAGCCGGGCGCGGCCCGTCGGCCGACCCGCGCCGTGGACGGGGGTGAGTGGGGGTGTCAGCGCAGGTCGAAGACCAGGCGGGCGGAGACCTTGCCGCTCAGGACCTCGTCGAAGCAGGCGTTCACGTCCTCCAGCCGGCGGGTCTCGCGGATCACCCGGGTGCGGCCGAGGGCGTGCAGGCGGAAGACCTCGGCGAGGTCCTCGCGGGTGCCGACGATCGAGCCGATCACCTTGGTGCCGTTCAGCACCGTCTCGAAGACCGGGAGTTCGAGCCTGCCCTCGGCCGGGAGGGCGACCAGGACGAGGGTGCCGCCGCGGCGCAGGGCGCCGTAGGCCGCCTGGAAGGAGGCGTTGCTGACGGCGAGGGCGATCGAGGCGTGGGCGCCGCCCAGGGCCTGGACCTCGGCCGCGACGTCCTGGGTGCGGGCGTCCAGGACGTGGTCGGCGCCGAGCTCGCGGGCGAGGGCGAGCTTGTCGTCGGTGACGTCGACGGCGATGGTCTCGGCGCCGAAGATCCGGGCGTACTGGAGGGCCAGGTGGCCGAGTCCGCCGATGCCGGAGACCAGCACCCGGGTGCCGGGCCGGGCGTCCGAGACCTTGAGCGCCTTGTAGGTGGTGACGCCCGCGCAGGACAGCGGGGCGGCGTCCAGCGGGTCGATGCCGTCCGGGACGGGGACGACGTAGTCGCCGTGCGCGAGCGCGTACTCGGCGTAGGCGCCGTCCACCGAGTAGCCGCTGTTGTGCTGCTGGAGGCAGAGCGTCTCCCAGCCGGAGACGCAGTGGTCGCAGCGCCCGCAGGCGTCCGCGAGCCAGGGGATGGCGACCCGTTCGCCCACCCGGACGTGCCGGACCTGGTCGCCGGCCGCCTCGACGATGCCGACGCCCTCGTGCCCGGGGACGAACGGCGGGCTGGGCTTGACCGGCCAGTCGCCGTGGGCGGCGTGGATGTCGGTGTGGCAGAGGCCGGAGGCCTCGATCCGGACCCGGACCTGGTGCGCGGCGGGCTTCGGTAGGGGGCGGTCCTCGACGGCCAGCGGTGCGGTGAAGTCGTGGACGACGGCGGCCTTCATGCGCTTCTCCCTCGGGCGTACGGACGGGTGCTGCCGGCGGCCGCGCGCGCGGGCGCAGCCGCCACCAGCTTCACCCGATGGGGTGATCTTCGCCGTCCGGACTAGGCCAAAAGAGTGGGCATGGGTCCAGGTATCCCCGCAGGTCAGCGCACCGGCATCGACATGTAGACGGCGCGCCGCCCGTAGGACGCGGGGACCGCCACCTCCCGGTGCGCGCGGTAGCCGAGCAGCCGCAGCAGGATGTCCGCCCCGCGCACCGCGACCATCGAGATCCGCTCGAAGCCCAGCTCCTCCGCCCGCTCCCGGAAGTGCCGGATGAACCCCAGCGCGACCTCCCGGCCGCGCAGGTCCTCGGCGATCACCAGGTCGTGCACGTGCAGGTTGCCCGACTCGTGCACCGCGTCCTCCGCCCGGGCGAGGTCCGGGCAGCGCAGCGGCGGGTACGGCAGGCTCAGCAGGTAGCCGCGGACCGTGCCGCCCTGCTCCAGCACGAAGCAGGTCTCCGGCGAGCCGAGGGCGCGGGACTGCAGCGCCTCCCGGCCCTCCGACAGGCCGTCGGCCGCGTAGGCGTCGTACTCCAGCGCGACCACGGCGTCCCAGTCGCCGTCGGCCAGGAGCCGGATCCGGAGGTCCTCGCCCACTAGGCCGGAACCTCCGAGGCGCCGAGCCCCTCCGCGCGGGAGGCGGCCACCAGTGCCGCCCAGGCCTCCACCAGCACCGCCCAGCGCTCGGCGTCCGCCCGCGCCTCGTCCAGCAGCTGCTGCCGCCGCTCGGCCACCACGTCCGCGAGCTCGGCGTACTTGCCGCCCAGCTTGCGGTAGGAGCGGTCCAGGACGTCCAGGCAGTGCTCGTTCCCGGCCCGGTCCCAGTCGACGCTGCCGCGCACCAGGTCGAGGAGCGGCTCGACCTTCAGCCCGTGCCGCTCGTCCAGCAGCCCGCGGCCGAGGTCGATCATCCCGCCGTAGACCGGGTACAGGTACAGCATCGAGAGCAGGAACTTGACGAACCGCAGCTGGTAGTTGACGAAGCCGGAGCCGGTGCGGCGCTCGGGCGTGTAGTAGTTGACGATGTGGCGGTTGTGGACGACGCCGGGCAGCCGGGAGTGGACCATGGCGTGCAGCAGGGCGTAGTCGCTGCCGATCGTCTCGATCGAGGGCAGCAGCGGCAGCACCTCGTAGGCCCGGTGGTCCAGGGCGATGTTGCACATGTAGACGTCCCAGATGTCGGGCACGCCGAGGACGGACTCATCGGTGGTGAACGGCTCGGAGCCGGCGCCCTTGAAGGAGACGTCCACCATCGCGTCCTGCTCCTCCTCCGACCACACCGGCGGGGTCCACAGGCGCACCACCTCGCGGTAGACGGCCGGGTCCAGCTCGTGGATCTCGCTGATGTCCACGTTGAGTTCGCCGATGAAGGAGCCGCTGACCAGCATCACCGGCTTGTCCGCGTCGGCCGGGTCGAGCTCGGAGCGGGACACGACGGCCGCCGCCTCGCCGGCCGGCCGGCCGATCGAGAGCAGCTCGTGGTGGATCGGGAAGACCTTCCGGCCGTCGACGACCTGGAAGTCGGCGTCGTCGTTGCGCAGGTGCGCCGAGGTGCAGTCCAGGGCGGCCGCGCCGAGGAAGAGCCGGTTGACGCAGGAGCCGTACGCGACGGCCGGCGGCAGCATCATGTCGAGCAGCAGTTCGGGGTCGGCGGCGCCGGAGCGCTCGGCCACCCGGCGCAGGAACTCCCGCTGCCGCGCCTCGCCGAGGTGGTGGACGACCACGCCGGGGGTGGGCTCCAGCGCGGCCACGGCGCCCGCGTTCTCCGCGAAGGCGACGGCGTCGGTGGTGTCGAGGACGAGCAGGTGCACCTCGACCCCGAAGGTCGCGACGGCGTAGGCCGCCTCCTCGGCGAGTTCCGCGATGGTGTCGGGGCAGGACCGCATGGTGGGCAGGGCGAGGCAGACTCTTTGCATGGTGCGGGTTTCTCCATCGGATCGTCAGATTCGGTGCAGTGATTGCCAGTTGAGCGCACAGGGGGATCCCGGACGGCGGCTCGGGCCGGTCTGCCGGACCACCGTGGACTAGACCACTTGTGAAGTCAACGATTGACAGCGGCGCCCCGACGGGGTGGAATGCGCCCCCTTCCGTGCGACCGGCCGTCCCCGCACGGGCGCCCGAATCGCACGCGAGGACGAAGAGCCCTCGCTGAGTCGAACGGCCGGACGGGTACGGGGGGTTCATTGCCGGGGTTTTGCGCCGTCGGGGTCAATCCGTGAGCCCTGCCTGCCGATACCGGAGGTGATGCCCTCACGCCGTTCGGAGGAGCCCACGATGCCCGAACTGTGGCTGCCCGGTGCCGAGATCCACGACCTCGGCGACCACGCGCCGACCGATCAGCAGTACCCGCCGAAGGCCATCGCCCACATCACCTGGGACCGCAACGCGACCGCCGCCGCGCCGCAGGACTGGTGCTCCTACGAGGACCTGGTCGGCTACTTCACCGGCAGCGGCGCCGGCGACGCGCCGCACCTGGTCTGGGACCCGTTCAGCGGGCGCACGGCGCAGCTGTTCCCGGCCGACTCCCGCTCGAAGAGCCTGCTCAGCCCCAGCCAGAGCCCCACCCGCACCAACCGGGCCGGGCGGGTGGTGATCCAGATCGAGGCGGTGTTCTTCCCCTACTGCCGCTACCAGGGCGCCGTCTACCCGCGCCTGGTCGACACCCCGTGCGCGGGCTGGGACCGGATCCACGCCTGGATCTCCTCCTGGGGCGTGCCGGACATCTGGCCGATGGGCCGGCCGACCGACTTCTCCGGCCACCGCGACGAGCGGACCTGGGAGGCCCTCGGCGGCTGGTACGCGCACGCCCACGTGCCGTACAACGACCACACCGACCCCGGCTCCTGGCCCGACCTCACGGCCGGGCCCGGCTCCCCGGGCATCCCGCCCCAGCAGCAGCCGGTGCCCCCGGCCACGACCGCCCGCTACCAGGTCAGCATCAACGGCCTGCCGTACGGCTACGGCGCCCAGGGCTACCAGGTGACGGTGGTCGGGCGGGCGCTGGTCGCGCACGGCTTCGGCGACCACTACCGCTCCGGCCCCGGCCCGAACTGGACGGACGCGGACACCGAGAACTACGCGGACTACCAGGGGAGTCTGGGCTACGCCGGGCAGGCGGCGGACGGCGTCCCGGGGGAGAGCTCGCTGCGCCGGCTGCTCGGCTACCTGCCCGGGCAGCGGACGGTCTCGGTGTCCCACGTGGTCGCGGCCGCCGGGACCGACCCGGGGGCAGCCCAGGGGCACCTGACGTACGGGTCCGAGGTGGCCATCGTGGAGCAGGCGCTCGCGGACGAGGGGCTGCTCGACCAGCGGTGGGTGGACGGCTCGTTCGGCACCCGGACGGTCTCCGCGTACGCGGCCTGGCAGCGGCGCTGCGGGTACCAGGCGGGGGCGGCGGACGGGATCCCCGGCCAGGCCTCGCTGCAGCAGCTGGGCGCGGCGCACGGGTTCGCGGTGACCGACTGAGGCCGGCTCCGGGGGAGCTGCGGCCGCTGTCTCCGGCCCCTCCTTCCCGCTGCTCCTCGGGGAGGAGCGCTCCGGCTGTCGCCCGGTGCGTGTACTCGCCGGGGAGTAGGCGAGGTTACTTCCACCGTCAGATGCCCGATGAGGATCGGACGGGAGAGCCTGGGGCCGTCCTCGTGGCCCCGACTCGAAGGAGGTACCCCGTGCGCTCGCCCACCGGCGCCGTCACGGCGTCCAAACCGGCGTCCGGTGTCAGGCGGCGGTCCGCGGGCCGCCGCCTGACACCGGCGGCGCGCAAACGCCTGGTCGTCCTGCACATCACCGCCTCGGTGAGCTGGCTGGCGCTGATGCTCTGCCTGCTCACCCTGGCGGTGACGGCGCTGACGGCCGTGGGCGCCGGCGACGCCGACCGGCTGCGCACCGCCTACCGGGCGATGGGCCTGCTCGGCGACGTGCTGATCCTGCCGCTGAGCCTGCTCACCTTCCTGAGCGGGGTGGCGCTCGGGCTCGGCACCTCCTGGGGGCTGTTCCGGTACTACTGGGTGAGTACCAAGTTCTGGCTGACGCTGGGGGCGATGGCGGCCTCCGTCTTCGCGCTCAGTGACCGGCTGCACGACGCGGTGCGGGTGGTGGACGCGCACCCGACCGGCCCGATCACGGCGGCGGACCTCGGCTTCGTCCGGTACAACACGGTGATCGTCCCGGCGGTGGCGCTGTCGCTCTACCTGTTCACCGTGGTCCTGTCGGTGTACAAGCCCTGGGGCCGCCGGAAGACCAAGGCCGGTGCCGCGGCCGCGGACGCCCGCCGGGGCCGAATACCCGGGGCGGGCGCCTGACCGGCCGGCCGACGGCCGCCGGCCCCGGCCCGGGGCCGCCCGGGGAATGCCCGCGCGCAGGGAGGGCGTTGTGCACCGACGTGACCAGCGCCGCGTCCACGACCAGGGTCTCCGTGCTCGACCGCTCCCGGACCAGACAGGGTGAGGAGCCGGCCCGGGCACTGCGGGACACGGTGGCCTTCGCCCGCGAGGCGGAGCGGCTCGGCTACCACCGGTTCTGGGTCTCCGAGCACCACGGCGTGCCGGGGGTGGCCGGGTCGGCGCCCACCGTGCTCGCGGCGGCCGTGGCGGCGGCCACCTCCCGGATCCGGGTCGGCACCGGCGGGGTGATGCTGCCCAACCATCAGCCGCTGGTGGTGGCCGAGCAGTTCGGGGTGCTGGCCGCGCTGTTCCCGGGGCGGATCGACATGGGGCTCGGGCGCTCGGTGGGCTTCACCGACGGCGTCCGGCGGGCGCTCGGGCGCGAGAAGGGCGCAGCGGACGAGTTCGGTGCCCAGCTGGCCGAACTGCTCGGCTACTTCGACGGCTCGCAGCAGACGTACCGCGGGGTCCACGCCCGGCCGGCCGAGGGCCTGCACGTCCCGGCCTTCGTCCTGGCCACCGGTGCGGGCGCCGACCTGGCCGCCGACGCCGGGCTGCCACTGGTGATCGCCGCCCCGCACGGGGAGGACCGGATGCTCGCGGCGATCGACCGCTACCGCGACCGGTTCCGCCCCTCGGCGCACGCCGCCGAGCCGTACGTGGTGGTCTCGGGCACGGTGGCGGTCGCCGAGACGGCCGAGCGGGCGCGCGAGCTGCTCGTCCCGGAGGCCTGGTCCGGCGCGTACTCCCGTACCCACGGCGAGTTCCCGCCCCTGGCCCCGGCGGCGGAGATCCTCGCCCGGGAGATGACCGTCCGGGAGCGGGCCGCGTACGAGCAGTCGCTCAAGGGCCACATCGCGGGCACCCCGGAGCAGGCCGCCGCCGAGCTGCTGGCGCTGGTGGAGCGCAGCGGGGCGGACGAGTTCCTGGTCACCACCAGTACCTACGACCGCGCCGCGCTGCTGGACTCCTACCGGCTCCTCGCCGAGGCCGTCGGCCGGGCCTGAGCGGGCCGGGCCCGAGTGGGCCCGGAGGACGCGGAGCCGTCACCGGTCCGGGCCGCGTCGGCTGCCCGGCGCTCGCTGCTCCCCTCCCGCTGCCCGGCGCTACCGCTCAGCCCGCGTCGACCTCGGTCGTTCCGAGCCGCGCGTACACCTCCGGCCGTCGGGCCCGCAGCCGCAGCGCGATCCCGACGCCGGTCAGGAACACCACCGGCACGATCGCGACCAGCGGCCAGTTGACCTCCGGGCCGGCGCCGGTGAACAGGTCGAGCCGCCACACCACCAGCGCGGTGGCCCCGCACAGCAGCACGGTGGCGGCCAGCGGCGCCACGACCGTACGGAACACCCCGGCGCTCGCGGCGGCCGCCCGGTTGCGGCGGAAGAAGGCGAACACGGCCAGACCGGCCAGCGCCTGGAGCACCAGGATGCCGACCACCCCGGGGGAGTTCGCCCAGAGGAAGAACTGGTTGTACGGGTCCGCCCCGATCAGCGCGGCCACCCCGACGGCCACCGCCGCCACCACCGACTGCACGATGCCGCCGATCCACGGTGAACCGTGCCGCGGGTGGACCCGGCCCAGCACGGCCGGGGCGGCCTGCTCGGTGGCCAGCGCGTAGCCGTACCGGGTGATGGTGTTGTGGAAGGCGAGCAGCGCCGCGAGCAGGCTGGTGACGATCAGCACCCGCTGCACGTCCGTCGCCCAGCCGCCGACGTAGTCGGTCATCGCGGTGAAGAACATCCCGGCCGGGTCGGCGGTGGCGGTCGCGACGGCCCCGGTGTCGCCGAAGGCCTGCACGATCATCCAGGTGACGAAGGTGTAGAAGAGGCCGAGGAAGACGATCGCGGCGTAGGTCGCGCGCGGCACGGTCCGCTGCGGCTGCCGGGCCTCCTCACGGTAGATCGCGGTCGCCTCGAAGCCGATGAAGGCGGCGAAGGAGAGGCCGAGCACCCCGCCCATCCCGCCGGAGAACACGTGCTTCGGGGCGAACGAGGACAGGCTCAGCCCGTGCGCCCCGCCCTTGACCAGCACCGCCACCGCGAGCACCAGCAGGATGCCGGTCTCGGCGATCAGCAGCGCCCCGAGCACCTTGGCCCCGAGGTCTATCGAGCGGAAGCCGAGGAACCAGACCACCGCGACCCCGAGCAGCGCCCAGACCGGCCAGGGCAGGTCCAGCCCGAGCAGGTCCTCGGCCGTGGTGTGGGCGAAGAACCCGAAGGCGCCGAACATGCCGATCTGGATCGCGTTGTACGAGAGCACCGCGAGCAGTGCCGCGCCCAGTCCGGCCGCCCGGCCGAGGCCGCGGGTGACGTAGGCGTAGAAGGCGCCGGCGTTGCGGATGTGCGCGGTCATGGTGGTGAAGCCGACCGCGAAGAGCGCCAGCACCACGCCGGTGGCCAGGTAGGCGACCGGCGCGCCGATGCCGCCGAAGGAGATGGCGAACGGCGCCACGCCGGCCATCACGGTCAGCGGCGCGGCGGCGGCCACGACGAAGAAGACGATGTCGCCGGTGCCGAGCACCCCGCGCTCCAGCCCGCCGGGGGTGCCGGGGGAGGTGGGAGCGGAAGGGGCGCCGGGGTCGGGGGGACGGAGTGCGGCGGGGGAGGCCGCGTCGGAGGGCAGGGTCATGGGGGAGCTCTCCTGGGGTCGTGGGTACGAGGGTAGGGCGGTCGGCGGCGCGGACGCGTCGGCCGCCGACCGGGGAACGAGGCACGGACGCCGTGGGGGACGGCCGGAACCGGTCGGGAAGTCCGTCCGGGCGGGGCGGCCGGCCGGCCAGGACGTCTCAGCGCGTCGAGCCGCAGCCGGACAAGCCAAACAAGCCGGACCGGCCGCAGCCGGACCAGCCAGCCGGCCGGGGCGCGCCTCAGCGCGTCGAGCGGTCGCGGCCGGGCGGCCCACCGTGGGTGCGCCGTCCGCCGAGCCAGGTGCCGGCCACCTCGATCGAGGCCAGCTCACCGGCCGGCACCGCGTACGGATCGGTGGCCAGGTGCACCAGGTCGGCCCGCAGGCCCGGCCGCAGCACGCCCCACTCGGCCTCCTCGAAGGCCTGGTGCGCCACGCCCGCCGAGTACGCCGCCAGCGCCTCGGTGAGCCCGATCCGCTCCTCGGGCAGCCAGCCGCCGTCCGGCAGGCCGTCCGGCGTCTGCCGGGTGACGGCGGTGGCCAGCCCGGCGAGCGGCTCGTAGCGGGTGACCGGCCAGTCGCTGCCGAAGGAGACCCGGGTGCCGCCGCGCAGCAGGGCGGCGATCTGGTACTGCCGGGAGCCGCGGTCCGGGCCGAGTCGGGGCAGGGTGAGCTCGGTCATCAGCGGGTCGGTCTGCGCCCACAGCGGTTCGAAATTGGCGATCACCCCGAGTTCGGCGAACCGCGGCAGGTCGTCCGGGTGGACCAGCTGGACGTGTGCGATCACCGGCCGGCGGGCGCGCGGCCCGTTGCGGCGGGCGGCGGCCTCGACGGCGTCCAGCGCGATCCGTACGCCGTGGTCGCCGATCGCGTGGATGTGCGGCTGGAAGCCCAGCGCGTCCACGGCGGTGACGGCCTCCGCCAGCTCGGCGCCGGTCCAGTTGGCGACGCCGTGGGAGTGCGGGCAGTCGCTGTACGGCTCCAGCAGCGCGGCCGTGCCGGACTCGATGACGCCGTCGGCGAAGAACTTGACCGCCCGCGCGCTGAGCCGTCCGCGCCCGGCGGCGTCGACCCGGTCGCGGTCGGCGGCCAGGCGGGGGAGCCGCTCGCGCCAGCCGTCCGGTTCGAGCAGCAGGGCGAGTCCGGCCCGGACCGGCAGGTCCTGCTCGGCGACGGCCGCCAGCCAGGTGTCCACCTGCGCGGGTTCGACCCAGGCGTCCTGGAGCCAGGTGAGTCCGGCGGCGGCGAGCGCGGCGGTGGTCTCCCGCAGCGCGGCGACCTGTTCGGCCAGTGGCCGCGGCGGGACGAGCGCGAGGACGGGGTTCAGCGCACCGAACTCGCGCAGGGTGCCGAGCGGGCTGCCGTCCGGCCGTCGGACGATCTCGCCGCCGACCGGCTGGGGCGTGTCCGGCCCGTACCCGGCCCGGCGCAGCGCCTCGCTGTTGGCCCAGCCGGTGTGGTGGTCCATGGTGCGCAGCAGTACCGGCCGGTCGGGTACGGCGGCGTCGAGCAGCCGGGCGTCGAACAGCCCGCCCTCGGCCAGTGACGGATCCACGGCGTCGCCGGTGATCCACTCGGCCTCGGGGTGGCGCCGCGCCCAGTCGCGGACGGCAGCCACGACCTGCGCCACGCTGGTGCAGTCGCGGACGGGCACGCCGCGCAGGCCGATGGCGCCGAGCAGCGGGTGGACGTGGCCGTCGCCGAAGGAGGGCAGCAGGGCGCCGCCGTCGAGGTCGACGGTCTCGGTGCCTTCGTCGCGCAGGGCGAGGGCGGCGTCGCCGAGGGCGGCGATCCGCCCCGCGCTGACGGCGAGGGCGTGGGTGCGGGGGAGGGCGGGGTCTCCGGTGTGGATCCGGCCGCCGGTGAAGATCGTTTCGGCACGCATACGGGGGTGTGCGTCCTCTCCGGGGCAGGGCGGGCCGACGGGTGCGCGGCCTGCCTAACCGAATGGGGTTCGGTTACCGTAGGCGCGGCACCGGCGGGTGCGGAAGGGTTTTACTGAAAGCCGTTCAATAACGCTTGGATAACGACGATCTTGGTCTGTCGGGGGCCGACGGGCCGCCCGGCGACCCCGAAGGTGAGGAGCCGGCATGCCCAGGCCGCGCACACCCCTGCTGGACCGGCAGCGCATCGTGGACACCGCGCTCCGGCTGGTCGACGAGGCGGGGGACCTCACCATCCCCGCGCTGGCCGGTGCGCTCAAGGTCAGCCCCTCCGCGCTCTACCACCACGTGGCCGGCCGGGCCGAGATCGTCGCCCTGATGCGCGCCGAGCTGGTGCGCACGATCGGCGAGCAGTCGATGTGGGGCCAGCCCTGGGACGCCGCGCTGCGCACCTGGGCGCACGCCTACCGGGACGCCTTCGCCGAACATCCCGGCATCGTCCGGCTGCTCGCCACCGCGCCGCTTGCCGAATCGTTCATGCACGAGCTGTACGAGCGGGCCGTCGCCACCCTGGAGGACGCGGGCTTCGCCGCGCAGGACGTGATGGGCCTGATCACCGCCCTGGAGAGCTTCATCCTGGGCTCGGCGCTGGACCTCGTCGCCCCGGACGTCATGGTCGACGCCGTCGACCGCGCCGCCACCCCGCGGCTGGCCGACGCCCTGGACGCCGTCCCCGTCGGGCGCGAGCGCGCGGACCGGGCCTTCGAGCTCGGGCTCACCGCCCTGATCGGGGGCTACCGGGCGCTACTGGGCTGACCGGCACCGGCCGGCCCGGCAGTGCCCGGCGGCTCCCCGGTCGCGATTTCTGACCAGGCGTGATGGCCTGCTAGTGTTCTTCCCGTCGAGAGGAAGTGATCTTCCGGGAAACGAATCTCGAACAGGCGTCAGCGGTGCTACCAGAGCACGCCCTACTTTCAGTAGGGAGAGTCCGTGCGATCCGGGCCTGGCGCTCCCATCGAAGGGGCTCGTTCCGTCCAACGGAACGGGCCCCTTCGGCGTGTTCGCGCTCCATGAGCTCATCCTCTTATCGCACTTTCGATGACGAAACCCTCCGGCACGGCCCGGTATCGGCCAACGTCCCGTGCCAGGCGGCCGGTGAACGGCGCTCCAACCGCCCTGGCCCACCAGTGGCGTCACCTCCCATCCCGGTCTGATGCATCGTCAATTCTTGGCCGGAACTGGCCGTTGCCGGTGTGAATATGCCATCGGAATGTTCGTCCGATGGAATCCGGCAGTAGCCTTCCGTGTCGAACTAGCCACTGCTGGTGGTGAACCGGTCGGCGCCGCGCTGCGTCCGGCCGCCCAGACCCCGCGAAGGAGCCGGTGTGCCCGGTATCGACGAATGCCTCTCCGGAGCGATGGCGATCCCCGGGGCCCGCGCCGCGAGCCTGGTCGACTGGAGCAGCGGGCTCGCCCTCGGCAGCCTCGGGGACAGCCCGACCGGAGAGCACGAAACCTCCGCCGCCGAGGCAACCGACCTGGTGCGGGCGGCCGTTGAGAGTCAGACCTTCACCGTGACGGAGGACCGGCGGGCCCCGCTGGAGGACATCATCGTCACCGCCGGCCGCAGCTACCACCTGATCCGTTTCATCGACACCGTCTTCGACAACAGGCTCGTGCTGCACCTCTGGCTGGACCGCGCGGAGGGCAACCTCGCCGCCGCCCGCTTCCGCCTCCAGGCGCTCACCGACGAACTGGTGCTGGGGTGAGCGCGTGACCGCCGCGACCGGCACCGCGCCGCCGCCCTGGGCGGGGGCCGCCACCCCGAGGACCCCGGGCGAGGCGCTCGCCCTGCTCGCCGACCGTCGCGCCACCGGCGCCCTGCACGGACCGCTCGGCAGCCTCCACCTGGTCGACGGGCGGGTGGCCGCCGCCCAGTCCTCCCGGGCCCCCGGCCTGGCCGACCTGCTCATCGGCTGCGGCCGGATCACCCCCGAGGGCTGGGCGGAGCTGCTCCGGATCCACGGACCTCGGTCGAGGGTCGGCGAGGCGCTCGTCGAACGGCGGCTGCTCACCCGGGGAGAGCTCGAACTCGGCCACCTGGGAACGCTGTTCGACGCCTCGTTCTTCGTCCTCGCCGACCCGGGCGGCGGAGTCTGGCGGTTCGAGGCCGACGCCCGGCACTGGCTCGGACCGGTCGCGGACGTCGACCCGGCCCGGATCCGTCGCGAGGTCGCACGCCGTCGGCAACTGCTCGACGGGATCTGGCCGTGGGGGCAGCTCGACACCGCGCCCGTCCGCCCGGTCGAGCACGTCCGCCGAGCCTCCCACCGCCCGTCCGGCCGCCGGCGCCGCGAGCTGCTGGACCACGCCGACGGCCGCAGGACCCCGGCCGACCTGGCCCGGCTGCTCGGCCGCTCCGGTTTCGGCGTGACGGCCGACGTCCGACGGCTCGCCGCCGCCGGGCTGCTGGACGCGCCGTTGCCAGCCGACGTACCGCGCCCGCCCGACGTGCCGACGGTGGCCCGGGTGCCCGAGGTGTCGCCAACGGCCGTACCGGCACCCGAAGTTCCCCCACCGGTCACGAGTGGACCGGCCGGAGGGCTGCACCGCAGGGTCCCCGGCGCCAGCCTCCGAGGTGCCGGACTCCCCGGAGCCCCGGTCACGGCCGACCCCGCCGCAGTCCGTACCGGCACCCCCGCCGGCGGCACCCCCGCCGGGGCCGACACCGGGACCGACGCCGGGACCGACGCCCCCACGCGATCAGAACGCCCGCCCACCACGGCAGCGGCCCACCCGCTGACCGTCCCCGACCCGGACATCGCGCTGCTGACCCGGGTCCGAGACCTTCTGGAGGCCCGACTTTGACCCATTCCCCGCCCGCGACCCCGTCGTTCCGGCCATGAGGCGGGCACTCAAGCAGCGTGTCGGAAGGAGACAACTGATCGCCTTGGAGACCGAGTTGCTCGCCGAACTGCGCGCCGTCAAACACCGCGTCCCGCACCTCGCGGGTGGTCTGGTCGCCAGCGTGGACGGCCTGTTGATCGCGCACGACACCCACGGCACCGAGCCCTCGGGTCTGGCCGCGATGACGGCGGCCTCGCTCTCGCTGGCCCAGCGGCTCGCCGACACCACCGGCCAGGGCGAGTTCCGCGAGTCGCTGGTGCGCGGCGAGAACGGCTACGTCGCCACCTACGCGGCCGGCGGCAGCTGCGTGCTGACGCTGCTGGCGCACCCCGACGTCAACGTCGGCCGGCTGCACCTGGAGGCCCGCCGCAGCGCGCAGCGCATCGCGGAGCTGCTCAACGACGCGCTCGTGCCCAAGGACCCGCGCGACGCGGGCTGACCGCGCCACCAGACCACCGCACCACCTGAAACCGCACCACCCGCCACCGAACCACCCACCAAAGAACGGGAGTTACCCAGATGACCGACGCAGCCGGCGCGCTCAAGCAGGCCATGACCAGCATCGAGGGCGCCATCGGCGCGGCCCTGGTGGACTACAACAGCGGCATGGCGCTGGCCACCCTCGACGGCCCCGGCGGCCTGGACCTCAATGTCGCCGCCGCCGGCAACACCGACGTGGTCCGCGCCAAGATGCGCACCATGGACATGCTCGGCCTCCAGGACGGGATCGAGGACATACTGATCACCCTGACCAGCCAGTACCACCTGATCCGCCCGCTCACCGGCCGTACCGGCAAGGGCCTGTTCCTCTACCTCGCGCTGGACAAGGCGCGCGCCAACCTCGCGATGGCCCGCCACCAGCTGGGCCGGATCGAGGCCGAGCTGGAGGTCTGACGCGGCGCCCCGAAGTGCCGCGCCGGCCCACCGCGCCGATGTGCGCGGAAGCGGAGGAGGCCCCGGCGGCGGCTCATGCCCCGCCGGGCTCCGTCCACCCGGCCTCACCCCTGCGGCAGGTCCGGCCCGACGCTCCGCCCGCGCACCAGCTCGACCGGTCCGCCCGCCCGTTCCCGGGCGGCCAGTGCGGCGGCCGTACGGTCCCAGGACGGGCCGGTCAGCAGCGTCCGCGCCTCGGCCGGGTCGCAGAGCCGCCACTCGACCAGTTCGTCCTCCGGCAGCACGAGGGAGCCGAGCATCCGCTCCGTCACCGTGCCCCCGTCGAACACGTACACCAGGACGGCGGTGTCCCGGCCGGTCGCCGGGTCCGCCTCCGGGTCGGCCGCCGCACCCGGCTGCCAGTCCAGCGCCAGCAGTGGCCCCGGTTCCACGTCCCAGCCGAGCTCCTCGCGGATCTCCCGCCGGGCGGCCGCCCGGGGCATCTCCCGGTCCGCCTCGACCCCGCCGCCCGGCAGCGTCCAGTGCGGCACCTGCCCGAGCGGCCCGTCCCACGGCCGCAGTCGCACCAGCAGCACCCGGCCGGCGGCGTCGGTGAACAGTGCCCGCGCCTTGGTCCGGATGCGCGGCCGGGTGGCGTAGTAGGTCGCCCGGTCCATCGGCGGCTGCGAGGGTTCCGGCGGCTCCTCGGCGGACGGTGTCAGCCCCGGTGCGGCGGCCAGTCCGGCGTACTCGGGCACCGGCCCGTCGGCGGGCAACCGCGCGAGCGTGTGGCCGACCGGCCGGCTGTCCTCCAGTTCCAGTGGCCCGGTGTCGCCCGGTGCCCGCAGACAGGCCGTCACCCGGCGGGACAATCGCGGTGGCAGGGCGTGTCCGGCCTGCTCCGCCGTCAGCCAGGTCCAGCCGCCGACCTCCGCCGTGTCCGGCCGGAACGCCGCCACCTGCTCCGCCGTCAGCGGCTCGGCCCAGTAGAGGTACACGACGATCGGCCGGTCGCCCTCGCGCAGCAGCGCCCAGTCCACGCCGGCCAGCGGCCCCAACCGGGGCGTGAACCCCAGCTCCTCCCGGATCTCCCGCAGGGCGGTCTCCCTCGGCGACCGGTCCGTCGGCTCCCACCCGCCGCCCGGGATCGCCACCGGGTGCTTCCGGTCGTACGGCAGCCGCACCACCAGCAGCCGCCCGGCCCCGTCGGAGAACAGCACCCCCGCCGCCGCCATGACGTCCCGACCCACCGCGCCCGAGCTCTCCACCCCGACTCCCTCCGTCACGCTCTCCCCGGACACGACAACCCGGGCCACCCCGATGGTTCCCGCCGAACGGCCCCGCCGATCCCGGCCGTGACCGGCACCGTCCCCGGTCGCGGGGGAGCGAAGGTGTCAGCGGTGGCCCAGGACGTTGACCACACGGCCGTTGGGGTCGCGGACGAAGAACCGCCGTACGCCCCACTCCTCGTCCTGCAAGGGGTGGACGATCTCCGCACCGTCGGCCAGCACGGCCGCGTAGGCCGCGTCCACGTCGTCGACCTCGACGCTCAGGTCGGGGGTGACCGGCGCGGTCCTGTCGCCGGTCATGAAGCTGACCTGTGCCGCCGGACTGGACGGGGAGGCGAGCGTCATGATCCAGCCGTGGTTCATGACCTCCTCGAAGCCCAGCAGGCCGTAGAACTCCCGGCTCTCCTGCGCGGCCTCCGACCGGATGTTGGGCACGACACGGCGAACGGACATCGACGACTCCAGACAAGAACGGGAATGCCTCCGGGACCCTCCACAAGTACTACGCCACTCCCGCCGCCGCGCGCACTTCCGCAACAGTCCCCGGTTCCACCGCCTTCGCCGTCCCCGCCACCCCGGCGCGCTCCTCACCCCAGCGAGGCGAGGGCCTGCGCCGCGGCCCGGGCCATCTGCTCGTCGTGCCGCCGGCTCCCGCCGCGCAGGCGGGCGACGCCCTCCGCGGCGGCCAGTGCGAGCAGGCCCGGCAGGAGGTCGGTGCTGCGGGCGGCGAGCCAGCGGGTGCCCCGGGTGGCCATCCACCAGAGGTCGGCGGCCAGGCCCGGAGGTGGTTCGGCGGGAGCGGCGGTCGGGGGCGGGCCGAGGGGGTGGCCGGCCTCGGTGAGCAGGTCGTGGAAGCGCCGGGCGATCAGGTGGTGGCCCTCGGCGCTGGGGTGCAGGCGGTCGACGCTCAGCAGCCGACGCTCCGTGAGCCACGGCAGCTCGGCGATGTGCAGGTGCACCGCCCGGTGGCGTTCGGTGAGGGCGTGTACCACGGTGTTGACCGCCCGCATCCGGCGCGCCAGGGGACGGGCGAGCGGCGCCGGGAGCCGGAGCAGGCTGCCCGGGTCGGGCAGGCAGGCGGTCAGCAGTCTGGCGCCGTGGCCGGACAGTTCCCCCATCGTGGCGTCCAGTTCCAGGGTGGTGCGCCGGATGTCGAAGCCCGAGCGCAGGGTGTCGTTGCCGCCGACCACCACCGCCGCGAGCTGCGGCCGCAGAGCCAGCGCGCCCGGTAACTGACGTGTCGTCAATTCCGTGGTGAGCGCCCCGCTGTACGCCAGGTTGGTGAACTCGACGTCCCGACCCTCGGGCGGCAGCGCGTGGGCGAGGACGGCGGCCCAGCCGCGCCAGCCCTCGCCGACCTGGTCCCCGACCCCCTCCGTGAGCGAGTCCCCGAGGGCGACGAAGCGCAGCAGCTCGCCGGCCGTGGGGCGTTCTTCCGCGGCCCGGCCACGCCCGGCCTCCAGCATGCTCATCCTGACCTCCGACCTCCGTCCACCGCCTCGTCATCGCGTACACCGTGCGCCGCAAGGAACGCCGCCACCGCCGCCGGCCAGCCGTACCGCTCGGCCTGAGCCCGGGCGGAGGCCCGTCGCAGCTCCTCCGGCCGACCCAGCAACTGCCGTACGGCGGAGGCGAATCCGTCGCCGGTGTCGACGGCCGCCACCCCGGCGAGCCCGACCAGGCCGGGCAGCGCGGAGGAGCGGCTGACCACCACCGGGGTCCCGCAGGCCAGTGACTCCATCGCGGCCAGCCCGAAGGTCTCCACCGGGCCGGGCGCGAGCACCACGTCCGCACAGCCCAGCAGTTGGGCCAGCTCCGCCCGCCCGCCCAGGTGCCCGAGGAAGCGCACCGGCAGCCGCAGCCGCGCGGCCCGCGCCGCCAGCCGGTCCCGCAGCGGCCCGGTGCCGGCCACCACCAGCACCGCGGGCCGCCGCCGGGCCCGCAGGGCGGCCAGCGCCTCGATCGCCCGCTCGGGCCGCTTCTCCGCCGAGAGCCGGGAGCAGAGCACCAGCAGCGTCTCGTCCGGAGCGGCGTACCGGGCCCGCTCGGCCGCCCGTGCGGTCGGCGGCAGCGGGCGCATCGCGTCGAGGTCCACCCCCAGCGGGGCCCGGACCAGGTTCGGGGTGCCGATCCGCCGGAACTCCGCCGCCGCCCAGTCGGTGGTGCAGAGCACCGAGTCGTAGGCGCGGGCGGTGGCCGCGTTGAACCGGTCGGCCGTCGCGCCCGCCAGCGGACCGGGCAGGCCCCAGGTGCGCAGCAGGCCGGCGGCGCTCTCGTGCGAGACCATCACCGAGCGCACGCCGTGCCGCCGCGCCCAGGCGCCGGTCCAGCGCAGCGTGGTGCGGTCGGACACCTCCAGCCGGTCGGGGGAGAACCTGGTCAGCTCGGCGGCGACGGCCCGCCGGTCGGTGAGCAGCCGGTAGCCGCCGCTGGCCGGCAGCACCGGGCCGGGCAGGGTGACCACCACGCCCTGCTCGGTCTCCTCCTCGGAGCGCCGCTCCCCGGGGACGATCAGCACCGGACGGTGCCCGGCCGCCCGGTACCCGGCACCGAGGTGGCGCAGCGCGGTGCGCAGACCGCCGGAGACCGGGGTGACGAAGTTGGCGAGCCGGACGATCGTCAGCGCCTCGCCGGCCATCGGAGCCTCACCGGCGATCGGTGAGGCGCCCGCCGTCGGTGCCCCGCCGTCGGGAACGGAGCTCATGCCGGCAGCTCCTCCGACAGGGCGGGCGCCACCGGCGCGGCCGACGCCGGGGCGGCGGACGGCAGCCGCACTCCGCGGTGCTCCGCCAGCACCTCGGCGTAGTGCCGCAGCAGCAGGTCCCCGACCGCCTCCCAGGTGCGCGCGGTCACCTCGGCGCGCCCGGCCTGCCCGTACCCGGCCCGCCGCGCCGGGTCGGCGGCCAGCTCGGCGACCGCCCGGGCCACCGCGGCGGCGTCCCGGGGCGGCACCAGCAGGCCGGTGCGGTGGTGGGCGACCAGGTCCAGCGGGCCGCCCGCCGCGGGGCCGATCACCGGCACGCCGCTGGCCATCGCCTCCTGGATGGTCTGACAGAAGGTCTCCAGCGGACCGGTGTGCACGAAGACGTCCAGGGTGGCGAAGCAGCGCGCGAGCTCGTCCCCGGTGCGCCGGCCGAGGAACACGGCGCCCGGCATCGAGGCCTTCAGCCCGGGCGCCGAGGGGCCGTCCCCGACGACCACCACCCGTACCCCGGGCAGTGCCGAGGCCGCCGCCAGCAGGTCGACCCGCTTCTCCGGCGCCAGCCGTCCGACGTACCCGACCAGCACCTCCCCGCCCGGGGCCAGCGCCCGGTGCAGCGCCTCGTCCCGGTGCCGGGGGTGGAACCGCACCGAGTCCACTCCGCGCGGCCACAGCTGCACCCTCGGCACCCCGTGCGCGGTGAGGTCCTGGGCGGCGGGGGTGGAGGGGGCCAGGGTACGGGCGGCCGCGCGGTGCACGGCCCGGATCCGCCGCCAGGCGGCGGCCTCCCCGAGCCCCCGCCCGGCCCGGTAGGCGTGCGCGTACCCGGCCAGATCGGTCTGGTAGACGGCGACGGCGGGCACCCCGAGCCGCGCCGCGACCTGCATCCCGCGCGCGCCGAGCACGAACGGGCTGGCCAGGTGGACGAGGTCCGGCCGGTGTCCGGCGACGGCGGCCGCCAGCTGCCGACTGGGCAGGGCGATCCGTACCTGGGGGTATCCCGGCAGCGGCACCGACGGGATGCGCACCACGGGAATCTCCGGCGCCGCGCCGCCGCCGAAGGTCTCCGGCGGGCACTCGGCGCCCCGCGCCGGCGAGGGGGTGACGACAAGGGGCCGGTGGCCCCGGCGGACCAGGTGCTCGGCCGTCCGCAGCACGCTGTGGGCGACTCCGTTGACCTCGGGCGGGAAGGATTCGGTGACGATGACGACGCGCATGCCAGTGTTCTGTCCGCGTCCGGCGTGCACCCGGCCAAAGGGATCTGTCGTAGAGGCGAACGCGGGTCGGCGATTTGCACCGCCGACCCGCGCTCCGGAGCCGGGCCCGCCACACCGTCCCGTGCGTCGGATCCCGGCCTGTCACACCGTCCCGCGTCCCGGCCCGTCACACCGTCCCGTGCGTCGGGGCCCGGACTGTCACACCGACCCGGCGGTCTCCTTGAGTTCCGCGTACGGCGCGAGCTTGCGGATCGACGCGATGCTCCTCAGGCAGTCGTCCTTGCTCTCCTGCGGGTCGCCGGTCACTACGATCGTCCCGTTGCTCGCCTTGAGCCGGAACCGGTGCATGCCGCCCTCGTCCACGTACAGTTCGAATTTCCCGGCCATGCCAGATACAGCCTTCCGCTCGGATGACCCCCTGGCACCGCAACCTAGGGCCCACCCCACCACGCCGCCCGCCGACCGGACCCGTTCGGGTCACACCGCCGCGCGGCGTCGCCGACCGGCCGCGCTCCCGGGCCCCGCCGAGCGACCGGGCGAGCAGGCGAACGGCCCACGCGCGGAGGCGACGGGCCGGTCCCGCCTCACCCGCGCGTGGAGCCTTCGGCCCGGGGTCCGCCGCCCGGCCGGAGCCGTCCGCGTCGTCAAGTGCCGTTGACGACACCTCGGTTCTCCGTGTCCGTACCGTCGGGCGCACCGCTCCTCGGGAGCCGCCGACGGCGATGACGGTGATTCGTCAACAAGTCGGGCAGTCGATAAGGTGCGTAGTCAACTGCCGCGCCTCGCACCTGAGGTCCGGTCAGGATGCGCGCCCTGGTGGGGCGGAGCTCCGCCGTGCCCGTCCGTGAACCTGACCGGTCGAGCCGTCGGGCACGGGCGCGGTCTTCGCGGTCGGGCCGACCGGCGCCGCCCGCTCGGGATCAGGAGGAATGCATGGCACAGATCATCGCCGAGGTGTCGCGGACGTTCAACGAGTACCTGCTGCTCCCGAACCGGACTCGGACCGACTGCAGGCCCGCGGCCGTTGATCTCCGGACGCCCCTGGTGCGGCACCGGGTGGGCGAGGCCTCGGCGATCGAGCTGCACGCCCCGTTCGTGTCGGCGATCATGCAGGCGGTCAGCTCCCCGGAGCTCGCGATCGCGCTCGCCCGCAACGGCGGTCTGAGCTTCATCCACCACAACCAGCCGGTCGAGGAACAGGCGGCGGCCGTCCGGAAGGTGAAGAACTTCAAGGCCGGTTTCGTCACCAGCGACACCAACGTCCGGCCCGACGACACCCTCCGCGACCTGGTCGCGGTGATGCGCCGGACCGGCCACAGCACCGCCGCCGTCACCCACGACGGGACGGCGACCGGGCGCCTGCTCGGCCTGGTGACCTCGCGCGACTTCCACCCCCAGCGGCACGACCTCGACGGCCCCGTCAGCGGCCGGATGACCCCCCTCGGCGAGCTGCCCCACGCGGGCGGCGACGTCACCCTCTCCGAGGCGAACGCGAGGCTGTGGGAGGAGCGGCTGGACTGCCTCCCGGTGCTGGACGGAGAGGGGCACCTCCAGCACCTGGTGTTCCGGTCCGACTACGCGGACAACAAGCGCTTCCCGAACCAGGTCGTGGACGGCGGCAAGCGCCTGCGCGTGGGCGCGGGCGTCAACACCCACGACTACCGCGAGCGGGTTCCGGCCCTGTTGGAGGCGGGCGCGGACGTCCTGTGCTTCGACTCGTCCGACGGCTACAGCGACTGGCAGGCGGAGGCGCTGACCTGGACGAAGAAGAACTACCCGGAGATCCCGATCGGCGGCGGCAACGTGGTGGACGGCGAGGCGTTCACGTTCCTCGCCGAGGCCGGCGCCGACTTCGTGAAGATCGGTGTGGGCGGCGGCTCCATCTGCATCACGCGCGACCAGAAGGGCATCGGCCGGGGCCAGGCCAGTGCCGTCCTCGACGTCGCCGCCGCCCGGGACGCCTTCCTGGAGCGTACCGGCGACTACGTGCCGCTCTGCTCCGACGGCGGCCTGGTGGAGGACTACCACGTGGCCCTGGCGCTGGCGATGGGCGCGGACTTCGTCATGATGGGGCGGTACTTCGCCCGCTTCGACCAGGCGCCCGGCGCGAAGGTCCCGACCCGGGACGGCTTCGTCAAGGAGTACTGGGGCGAGGGCTCCAACCGTGCCCGCAACTGGCAGCGCTACGGCCAGGGCGGTCAGGGGCTGGTCTTCGAGGAGGGGGTCGACGGCTACGTTCCCTACGCCGGCGACCTCAACGAGGGCCTGGCCACCACCATGGCGAAGATCAAGTCCACCATGGTCTCCTGCGGTTCCGTGACGCTGCCGGAGTTCCAGTCCACCGCGCGGCTGACCCTGGTGTCCGAGCAGAGCTTCCAGGAGAGCCACGCGAGCGTCACCCTGCGGGACACCTCCGGGACGGTCGCCTGAGCAACGGCGTGAGCGGTCGCGACGCGGCTCGGGAGGCGGAACCCCGCTGAAGGGCCCCGCGGGCGACCGGGCCCGTGCATGACCGGACCCGCGGGTGATCGAGAGCCGGAGGCTCGACCACCCGCGGGTCCGGTGCCGTCAGCCGGCGAGGTGGGCGTCGAGCCACCCCGGGAACTCGGTCAGGTCCTTCAGGACGACGTCGGCACCCGCCTCGCGCAGTTGGTCCGCGGTGAACGGCCCGGTGGCCACGGTCACCGCGAGGGCGCCGCCGGCCCGCGCCCCGGTGATGTCGCCGAGGTGGTCGCCGACGTAGACGGAGGCGCCCTGCTCGCGCAGGACGGCGCCCTTGCGGTCGGCGAAGACCGAGCCGAAGACGTCGTCGACCTTGATGCCCAGCGCGGCGAGGTTCAGCCGGGCGTTGGGCTCGAACTTGCCGGTGACGACGATCGTCCGACCGCCGTGCCGGTGGACGGCGGCGATCGCCTCCAGCGCGCCGGGCAGCAACTCGCCCACCGGGGCGCCGTATTGGGGGAACAGCGCCCGGTACCGGTCGGCGGCCGCGTCCACCTCGTCGGCGGGGAACCAGTTGGCCAGCTCCTCCTCGATCGGCGGGCCGACGCGGGTGATCGCCAGGTCGCTGTCGATGGCGACCCCCGTCTCGGCCGCCACCATGTCCAGCACCGCCTTGATGCCCGGCCGGCCGTCGGCCAGCGTCATGTCGAGGTCGAACCCTATGGTCAGTGCGGGTGCGGGGGACGCGTTCTCGGTCGTGTTCATGGCAGTAATGATCCGACCAAGCTTGTGGCGAAGCAAGTTTGAGACTTCGTCAGACCTGAGGGACTGATGCTTGGCGACAGGTCGGGTTCCCGCTGGGCGCGTGGGGGAGCCGCAGGCGGCCGACTCCGGCAAACCGCCCGCAATCCGGCAGACCCGATGATTTCGACGCCAATGCCGGTGCGGCCAGGGCATTTTCGGCCTGACTCACCGTCAATTGTTGTTTCCCCCTGGATGAAAGACCAGGCGATCTTGCCGAGGGGTCGCCCGCGATGTAGCTTCGTCTGTAGCGTCATGAACACGCCAGCTAGCGGTGCGGAATCAACCGGGGGGCTGTGTTTGCCGATGAAGTTCTGGTGTTGACCAGTGATCCGACTGCCACGGGCTGCGTGAACGTGCCCAGGGGGCTCCCGGCTCTGGAAGAGCCCGCCGATGAGATTTCCGGCGTAGGAGAACCGTTTCCCCAGGCAGGCGCATCGGCCGCTTCGGCACGATGGCGGATCGTCCCCCTCACTCTGCAAATCCGGAACCACTTTCAGTAGCAGGCCTTTCCTGGCGTGCCCGCGTGCTCACGTACCCGCGTGCTCACGTGCTCACGTGCCCGACTGCTCACGGGCTCGAGCGCTCGCCGGGACCTTTCACTGCCGTACGGCAGCAAGGAGGACTCATGAAGACCGGTCATCAGCGGGACGGCGAATCAACGGTTCCAGTGTTCAAGGACTTCCGGGCCGGCGTGGCGTTCCGCGACGTCATGCCCGTCCTGGCCAGCCGGGAGTCCTTCGGTGCGGCGATCGACGGCCTCACGGAGTGGTCGACTCCACTCGCCCCGGACTACGTCGCCGGCATAGACGCGCGCGGCTTCATCCTCGGTGGGGCCCTGGCGGACCGCCTGGGCTGCGGCTTCCTGGCCATTCGCAAAGAGGGGAAGCTGCCGGGCGAGACGGTGGGGCGGACGTTCTCCGGCGAATACTCGACCGACCGGATCGAGATTCGCAAGGACCTGGTGCCGCCCGGTGCCCGGGTCCTCATCCATGACGACATCGTCGCGACCGGGAACTCGGTGGCGGCCGCCGTGGAAATGCTCGAGGAGCTGGGCGCCACGGTGGTCGGAATCACGTGCTTGATCGAGAAGTCGTTCCTGAAGGGAAGGTCGCGCGTGAGCGTGCCTCTCTTCTCGGTCTATTCCTTCGACGCGTAAGGGAGTTGCTCGTGGCAGTGGAAACAGCACGGCAGACGTCGGTCCAGGAACGCCTCACACAATTATGGGCCGCCCGGCTGGAGATCTCGTCGATCGGCCTGGACGAGGACTTCTTCGAACTCGGCGGCGACTCGCTGACCGCCGCGGAACTGCAGGGGGACATCGACCGGGAATTCGGGGTGGAGGTGTCGGCCACGACCCTCTTCCTGTCGCCCACCATCGCGGAGTTGACCCAGGTGATCGAAGAGGCGGTGGCGGCGGCCCGGCCCGGGACGGCCGAGGCGTACCCGGGAGGCCGGCAGTGAGCACCGGCACGGCGGGAGACCTCACCGATCCCGCGCTCTACTCCCAGGGCGAACCGCACGAGGTCTGGCGCCGCCTCCGCGAACACGACCCGGTCCACTGGCAGCCGAACTCCGGCCGTGGCGGCGGCTACTGGGTCGTCACCCGGTACGCCGACGTCGAGCGGGTGCTGCACGACTACTCCGCCTTCACCTCCGAACGGGGCACCCTGCTCAACCTGCTCGGCCGAGGCGACCCGGCGGCCGGGAAGCAGCTGGCGGCGACCGACCCGCCGCACCACGACCGGGCGCGGATCCCGCTCAAGCAGGCCCTCGCCGTCAAGCCGCTCGCCTCGTTCTCCGACCGGATCCAGGCCGGTATCCGTGACCTGCTCGCCCCCGGAGCCGACGGACAGCCCTTCGACTTCGCGGTCGCGATGGCCCGGCTGCCCCTGGTCGCCCTCAGCCCCATCCTCGGGCTGCCCGCCGAGGACCACGAGCGCCTCATCCGCCTGGCCATGATGTCGACGGCGGAGGAGGACCCGGAGTTCCAGCTGCCGGGCGGTGTGGAGCCGACCCTCAAGCGCGGCCACCGGGAGATCTTCGCCTACTTCTCGGACCTGGTCCGGGCCCGGCTGCGGGATCCCGGCGACGACCTGATCAGCGTGCTGGCCGAGACCGAGGTGGACGGCGAGCCCATCTCGACCGGCTCGGTGATCTCCAACTGCTACAGCATGCTGCTGGGTTCGGCCGGAACCCTGCCGCACGTCCCGATCGCCGCGATCGTCGAACTGGCCGGCAGCCCGCGGTACGAGGACTGGGCCTCGCACCCGGAGCTGCTGGACTCCGGCATCGAGGAGGCCCTGCGCTGGGCCACGCCGGCCAGCAACTTCATGCGCTACGCGCTCCAGCCGGTCGAACTCTCCGGCGTGCGGATCGCCGAGGGCGACGCCGTGGTCGCCTACCTCGCCTCGGCCAACCGGGACGCCGAGGTCTTCCCCGACCCCGACGTGTTCGACATCCGGCGGCGCCCCAACCGGCACCTCGCCTTCGGTGTCGGCCACCACTACTGCGTCGGCTCGCACCTCGCCCGGCTGGCCCTGCGCCTGCTGTTCACCGAGCTGTTCGCGACGTTCTCCTCGATCGAGGTGGTCGGCGGGATCGAGCGGATGCACTCGACGTTCCTGGCCGGCTTCAAGCGGGTGCCCGTCGCGGGCGTGCCCCGCGGGGCCACCGTGAAGGGCTGAGGCGGATGACCCACTGGGTACCGGACCTGCCGGTCGTGCCGCTCGACGCCCCGCCGCACATCCTCGACCTGGTCGAACCGTTCCGGGGCCGGGGCGCGGCGGTCGTGGACGCCGGGGGATCGCTCGACCACGCCGAGCTGGACGAGCGGTCCGCCGTGGTCGCCACCGCGCTGCGGGCCGCCGGGGTGGAGCCGGACAGCCCGGTCGTCGTGCACGCGCGGCTGTCCCGCTGGGCGGTTGTCGCCATGCTCGGGGTGCTGCGGGCCGGAGCGCGGTACGTCCCCGTGGACGCGGGGTTCCCGGTCGCCAGGCAGCGCTACATCGCGGAGGCCAGCGGCGCGCGGTTCGCGGTGTCGGAGCCCGGGCTGGACGTCCGGCTCGACGGCCTCCGCACGGTGCCGGCCGACACCGACGGCCCCCGGGGCGGGACCGTCCGCGGCACCCTGGCGTACACCTGCTTCACCAGCGGGTCGACCGGCCGGCCGAAGGGCGTCACGATCTCCGCCGCCGCGCTGGCGGCCTCGACCGCGGCCCGGCTCGCGTACTACCCGACGCCGGTCTCCACCTTCCTGCTCTGCTCGTCGATCTCCTTCGACAGCTCGGTCGCCGGCATCTACTGGACCCTGGCCTGCGGCGGCCGACTGGTCATCCCGAGCGACCGCCCGGCGGACCTGCTGGCGGTCGGCCGGGCCGCGCGGGACCACCGGGCGTCGCACCTGCTCATGCTCCCGTCGCTCTACGACATCGCCCTGCGCGGCGGCCTCGCCGAGCGGGCCGGCACGCTCTCCACGGTGATCGTCGCCGGGGAGGCCTGCCCGCCCGACCTGGTCCGGCAGCACTTCGACGCGCTCCCGGGCACCCGGCTCTACAACGAGTACGGCCCGACGGAGTGCACGGTGTGGAGCGCGGTCCACGAGTGCACCCCGGCGGACGCGGACCTTCCGGACGTGCCGATCGGCGGCGCCGTCCCCGGGACCAGCCTCTACGTCCGCTCCGCCGACGGCGCCGCCGTACCGCCCGGGGAGCCCGGGGAGCTGCACATCGGCGGACCGGGCCTCGCCGAGCCGGCCCGCGAGCTCTACCGCACGGGGGACATCGTGTCCGTCACCGCCGGGGCCGAGCTGCGCTTCCACGGCCGGGCCGACCACCAGCTCAAACTCGGCGGGATGCGCGTCGACCGCTCCGAGATCGAACAGGCGCTGCGCACCCACCGGGACGTGGCGGCGGCCGCGGTCGGCGTCTGCACCGTCCAGGGGCGGAAGAAGGTGGTCGGCTTCGTCAGCCCGACCACCGGGGAGGTCGACCGGCGCAGCCTCCGGGCGCACCTCATCGAACGCCTGCCGGCCGTCGCCGTACCGAGCCGCATCGTGGCGCTGCCCCGGCTGCCCGTGCTGCCCAACGGAAAGGTCGACCACGGCGCGATCGACGAGCTGGCCCACGACACGCTGCTGCAGAAGAACTGACCGACGGAAGGAGGTGGGGACGACCGTGGCAGCACCCCGTTGGCTGATGTGCCGTCAGCGTCGCCCCGACGCCGCCCTGCGCCTCTACTGCTTCCCGCACAGCGGCGGTTCGCCCGGCGAGTACCTGCGCTGGGCGGACCGGCTCCCCGCCGAGGTCGAGGTGTGGGGGGTCCAACTCCCGGGCCGCGGCAGCAGGATGCGCGAGCCGGCCATGACCGACCTGCGGGAGCTGGTCGGCGCGTTGACGGAACAGGCCGAGTTCTCCGGCCCGTACGCCTTCCTCGGGCACAGCCTCGGCGCGATCGTCGCCTACGAGACGGCCGTCGCGCTGCGGGCGCTCGGACGCCCGGAGCCGGAGCGGCTCATCGTGTCCGTGAACGGCCCCCCGCACCTGCACCGCCCCGGACTGCCGCTCCACCTCCTCGACGGCGTCGACTTCGTCCCCCGGGTCGAGGAGCGGTACGGGCCGCTGCCGCCGGAACTCGGGAACGACCCGCGGATGCGCGAGCTGTACCTGGCCAACCTGCACGCGGACCTGACCGTCGTCGCGACCTACCGGCACGTCCCGACCGCCCCGCTGAGCTGCCCCGTCCTCGCGCTCGGCGCCACCGACGACTGGGAGGACGAGGGCAGGCTGCGCGAGTGGGGCCGGCACACCACCGGCCCGTCCGACGTCCGGATCCTTCCGGGCGGCCACTTCTACTTCCGGGACCACCCGGACCTCTTCTTCGACTGCCTGGCGGACAGCCTCGGCGCCCTCACCGGGGCCCCGGCCGTCCGTCCGGCACCCGACCCCAAGGGAGCGCCGTGACCAGCCAGACCATCGACCTGCGGAGCGACACCGTCACCAGGCCCAGCGCGGCCATGCGAGCCGCCATGGCCGCCGCCGAGGTCGGCGACGACACCCTCGGCGACGACCCCACGGTGATCCGGCTGGAACGGATGCTCGCCGACGCCTTCGGGTTCACCGGCGCGCTGTTCCTGCCCAGCGGGGTCATGGCCAACCAGCTCGCGCTCCGGCTGCTGGTGCCGCCCGGGCAGGAGCTGCTGGCCGACGCCGGCGCGCACTTCCTCCTCTACGAGGACGGCGGAGTCGCCTGGCACGGCGGGATCCTGACCCGGACGACGGTCTCCGAGGACGGCCTGATCGACCCGGAGGTGCTCGCCCGGATGATCCGTCCCGCCACCGCCTACGGCAGCGGGACCCGGGCGGTGGCGGTGGAGAACACCCACAACGCCGCGGGCGGTGTGGTGTACCCGCTGGCCGCGCTGGAGGAGATCCGGCGGGTCACCCGCGAGGCCGGGGTCACGGTGCACTGCGACGGCGCCCGGATCTGGAACGCCCACGTCGCCAGCGGCGTCCCCTTCGAGGCCTACGGAGCCTGTTTCGACACGCTGTCCCTCTGCTTCTCCAAGGGGCTCGGCGCGCCCGCCGGCACCGTGCTGCTCCTGGACGCCGACCGCGTGGAGGAGGCCCGGGTCATGCGGCACCGGATGGGCGGCTCCATGCGGCAGACCGGGATCCTGGCCGCCGCCGCCATCCACGCCTTCGAGCACAACATCGGTCGGATGGCCGAGGACCACGCGAACGCGGCCCTGATCGCCGGTCTGCTGCGCGACGGCGGACTGGACGTCCGGGAGCCGCAGACCAACCTGGTGTTCGTGGAAGTGCCCGACGCGGCAGGGGTGCAGGAGCTCTGCGCGGCGTCCGGCGTTAGGGTCTCGGTGATGGGACCGCAAACGGTCCGCCTGGTGGCCCACTTGGACGTCGACAAGCAGCAGTGCGAGCGGGCGGCACTGACGGTCGCCGAGGCTGTCGCCCAACTGGCCACGGGCAACTGAGCACGTGTAGGAGCAGCTTGAGATGTCGTTCCGAGTGTGGCTGTCGGCCAGGTTCTTCCTGTTCTTCCTGACCTGGAGCTCGTACCTCTCCTACTGGGGGGTCTGGCTGCTCGCTTCCGGTTTCGGACCGACGGAGGTCACCGCGGTCATCACCGCCGGTCTGCTGTCGCGCTCGGTCTCCATCGCCGTCGTCTTCCCGGTGCTCTGCCGGACGGTCCCGCTCCGGAGACTGTCGCAGCTGCTCGCCTGGACGGCGACGGCGCTCAGCCCGCTCTACCTGACGCATCCTCAGTTCGCTTCCATGATGGTGGTGTCGGTGCTCGTCGGCGTCAGCTACCCGCTGCTGATGCCGTTGAGCGAGACCCTCGCGACCATCGGCGCGGCGAACGGGCAGGTCGACTACGGGAGCGTCCGCTACTTCGGTTCGGCGGGGTTCCTCTTCGGCCTGGGCGTGTCCGGCGTGGTCGGGCGGACGGTCGGCAGCGGCGCGCTGGTGGGGGTCTTCGTCGTCGGGTGCCTGCTGCTCGCGCTGGCGGACCTGGCGCACCCCGTCGGGTTCCCGACGGTGGCGACCGTGGCCGGCGGCGGCCGCGGCCGGCTGCTGCGCAACCGCGTCTACGCGCTCGGCCTGGGCAGTTCCGTGCTGCTCCAGGGCGCGCACGCGGCCTACTACGCCTTCGGCGTCGAGTACTTCGGCCGGCTCGGCGTGTCGAGCATCAACGTCAGCCTCATGCTGGCGCTGGCCGTGGGGTGCGAGCTGCTCCTGTTCAAGTACGCGGGGCCGATGCTCGGCCGCTACCCGGTCCCGGTCCTCTTCGCCGCCGCCGCGGTGCTCTCGGTGCTGCGCTGGGGCCTGCTCGCGGTGCCGATGCCGCTGGTGTGCGTCGTGCTCACCCAGACGCTCCACGCGGGCACCTTCGCGCTGACCCACGTCGCGCACGCGCGCTGCGTGCAGGGCCACGTCCCCGAGGACCTCTGGTCGGACGCCCAAGCGCTCTACGCCGGGTTGGCCATCGGCCTCGGTGTCGCCGCCGTCACCGCCGTCACCGGCCCGCTCTACGCGGCCTCCCCGCACTGGGCGTTCCTGGCGATGGCCGCGGTCTGCCTGCCCTGCTTCCTGCTGGTCCGGTGGCAGGTCAGGCTGCTGCGGGACGGGGCGGAGGTTCCCGAGCGGGTCGCGTGAGCGCGCCGTCCGGCTGCCGCCGCGCCGCTGTACCGGCGTACCCGGGCGGGGCGCGTACGGCACCGCGGCCCGGCGCGGGGTGAGCGCCGGGCCGCGGGGGCCGCGGGGTTCAGCAGTTGGCGAGGATGCCGGTGAGCGCGTTCTTCTCGGCGCTGTCCACGCTCAGGCCGTAGTACTGCTTCACCTGCACCCAGGCGCGGGCGTAGGTGCAGCGGTAGGAGGCCTGGGGGAGCCACTCGGCCGGGTCGCGGTCGCCCTTGGAGCGGTTGCTGCTCGCGGAGACCAGCAGCAGCTGGGGGCGGGTGACGTCGTTGGCGAAGGCCTGGCGCTGGGGGGTGGTCCAGGCCCAGGCGCCGGAGGCCCAGGCCTCGGAGAGCGGCACCAGGTGGTCGACGTCGAAGGAGGAGGCGTTGGTGGTGGTCGCGCCGTCGTACGGGGAGGACCAGTTGCCGCTGGTGGCCTTGCAGGAGGTGTCGGTGGCGACGTTGCTGCCGTCCCGCTTGACGACCCACTCGCGGGTGTCGCAGGTGCCGCTGACGGTGATCCAGGTCGGGAACAGCGTGCGGTCGTAGGTGTCGCCGTGGGTCTCCGCGGTGGCGGGCATCGCGGCGAGGTACGTGCGGGCGGTGGCCGCGGAGATCGGGGTCGGCAGGGCGGCCTGGGCGGGGGTGCCGGCCGTGACGACGGTCACGGCGGCGAGGACGGCGGCCACCGGTATGCAGGACAGGAACCGGCGTGCGGGTGCGCTGGGGGCCATGGCGGACGCTCCATCATCAGATCGGATGAACTGCTGAATTGCGTGCGCCAGTGTGGCGATTCGAGGACCTACGCGGGTAGACCCGGGAAGTGAAATCCTCGTGCACATCGGACGTGCACCGGACAAGTCCGGCGCGCGCCACGGAGGTTCACGAGGATTTCAGGGGATGTGTCGGCTTCTCCGACTGCCGCCGGGAGTTCAGTCGCGGCGCCGGCCCGCCATCCAGACGTAGACCAGGATGCCCGCGAACAGGAACAGGACGCCCTGGTAGACGGCGGCGTAGCCGGCCCCGGCGAGCAGCCAGATCGAGAAGGCGAAGGCGCCCAGGCCGAGGACGGCGTCGCGCACCAGCCGCCCGCCGTCGACCTTCTCGCCGGCCCCGCGCACCAGCCAGTACAGCTGGGCGGCGGTGGAGAGCAGGTACGGCACCGTCGCGGTGAAGGTGGTGACCAGCACCAGCATGTCGAAGGCACCCTTGGCGCCGCTGGCGAAGTTGAGCACGGTCAGCGCCGAGGCCAGCGCCACGCTGACCAGCACGCCGAAGGTCGGCACCCCGCGCCGCTCCTTGCCGAAGGCGGCCGGGAACAGGCCGTCCTTGGCGGCCGCGTACGGCGCCTGGGCGGAGAGCAGGGTCCAGCCGTTGAGGGCGCCGGTCATCGAGACCAGCGCGGCGACGGCGATCGCCGTGCCGCCCCAGGTGCCGCCGAACATGGCGTTCACGGCGTCCGAGAACGGCGCGGCGGAGTGGACGAGCTGCTGGTGCGCCACGGTGCCGAACACCGCGAGGGTGCCGAGCAGGTAGACCACCGCCGCACCGGCCGTCCCGAGCACGCTGGCCCGGCCGACGTTGCGCTCCGGGTCGCGGACCTTGCCGGCGCTCATCGCCGCCGACTCCACACCCAGGTAGCTGAACAGCAGGATCGCCGCGGCGGCGGACATCCCGCCGGCCCAGCCCTGGCCGCTGGCGTCGAAGGGCCCGAGGTTCTTCGGGTCGAAGAAGAACAGCCCGCCCACCGCGACCAGCAGCAGCGGGACGAACTTCAGTACGGTGGAGACGAGTTGGACCGCCCCGACGTAGCGGGTGCCGGCCAGGTTGGCCAGCGCCGGCAGCCACTGGAAGGCCAGCGCGGCGGTGATCTCCAGCGGGATGGAGTGGTGCAGCGGCAGCAGCACGTCCAGGTACCCGACGGCGGCCACGGCGAGCGCGGCGTTGCTGACCCAGGTGGTGATCCAGTACGACCAGGCGGACAGGAAGCCGGCGAAGTCCCCGAAGGCCTCGCGGGCGTAGACGTACGGTCCGCCGGTGCGCGGGTTGCGGCGGGCCAGCTGCCCGAAGACCAGCGCCAGCGCGATCGCGCCCACGGTGAGCACCACGAAGGCGACCAGGCTGACCGTGCCGAACGGGGCCACGGCGGCCGGGATCATGAAGATGCCGCCGCCGATGATGTTGCCCATCACCAGGGCGGTGGCGGTCGTCAGCCCGAAGCGGCGGCCGCCGTTCCGGGGCGTCGGGCCGGTCGGTGCGGTGCCGGTGGGCGGGGAGCCGGCCGGCCCCGGGGTCTCCGGGCCGCTCGGTCGGGTCGCCTGCCGGGGTGCGGCGGGACTGGTCTGCATGAGGGTGGTGCGCCTTTCGTGGTGCTGCTCCTGCTGCCGCCGGGTTGCGCGGCCGCGCTCGCTGCTGCTCCCGCCCGGTGGAGCGGTGGAGCGCCATGGAGCGACCGTTCATGCTCGGACCGGGCGGCACTGTGCACCAAATCGACGGGATTTGTTCAGTTCGCTGGGTCCGTCACCGCAAGACTTGCGGTCGCGGGGCGGCCGGACGGGTACTCGTCCGGCGCCCTCCTCGCGGCTGTTCGACCGGATTCACGGACGTACGCCCGGATTCGTCCGGTCGGGGGAGTTGCCTCACCCGATTGCCTCAGCCCGGTTGCGGCGCGCGCCCGAAGCCGTGCGTTCGTGTGCCAACGTGGGCGCGGCGCCTCCCCGGTGGGGCGCGCCCAGCCCGTCGGGCGGCCGAACCGGCCGGTCGGGGGCGCGGGTTGAGGACCAGAGACGAACCAAAGGACAGCAGATGTCGCTTCGTGGGAAGATCCGCAAGCTCGCCGTGATCGTCGCCGTGGCCGGTGCCGTGGTGGCGGTCCCGACCTCGGCCATGGCGGGGGGCTTCGCTCCGACGCAGTCGGAGGGGCAGAGCCTGGAGTCCGGCTCCGCGGGCGTCGGCCTGTTCGGCCCGCACGCCACCTGGTTCAACTTCGCCGAGCACGGCGAGAGCGACTGCGGCTGCTGATCCCCTCCGCACCCCGAGCCCGGAGGCCGTCCGTCGGCCTCCGGGCTCACCGCTGTCCGGCGACGGGAGGCCCCGGGCTCACGAGCGTCCGTCGGCGTCGGCCCCCGGATTCATGGCCGCCCGGCGGCGGCGGGCTCCGGCAGCCTCGCGGCGCGGGCCCCGGTGCCCCGGACCGCCGCCCGCTCCCGCAGCTCCTTCAGCACCGCGATGTCCATCGCGTGCCCGGTGCCGTCCCCGCCGTGCTTGCGGTCCGGGGTCTCCACCACCAGCGGCACCCCGGCCGTCTCCGGGTGCTCGAACAGCTCGCGGAAGGGCTCGGCGCCGATCATCCCGGCGCCGATGTTGGCGTGCCGGTCCTTGCGGGCGCCGACGACGTCCTCGGAGTCGTTGGCGTGGATCAGCCGCAGCCGGCCCGGCCCCGCCGCGTCGGCCAGGGCGTCCAGGGCGGCCGTCACCCCGCCCGGCTCCGCCAGGTCGTGCCCGGCGGCGAAGGCGTGGCAGGTGTCCAGGCAGACCCCCACCTTCGGGTGATGGTCCAGCGCCTCCATGTACGCGGCCAGCTCCTCCAGCCGCGAGCAGAGCGAGCTGCCCTGCCCCGCCGTCGGCTCCAGCAGCAGCCAGGGCGCGTCGTCGCCGAGCCCGTCCAGCTCCTCCAGCAGCGGCCGGACGTCCGACCGGACCTGCGCCATCGCCTCGGCCCGGCGCGAGCCGCCGCCGGGTGCGCTGCCGACCGCCGAGCCGGTGTGCAGGACGACGCCGAGCGCGCCGATGGCGTGGCCGCGGCGCAGCGAGTGCCGCAGCGAGTCGGCCGAGCGCTCCCGGGTGGCCGGGTTGTCCGAGCCGAAGTTGATCAGGTACGGGGCGTGCACCCAGGCCGGGACGCCCCGCTCGGCGCAGGCGGTACGGAACTCCTCGTCCTGCGCCGGGTTGCCCGGGGGAGTGGCCCAGCCGCGGGGGTTGGCCACGAACACCTGGACCGTCTCCGCGCCGACCCGGCCCGCGTACGCCAGGCCGGTGCCGGCCAGCCCGCGACCGGCCACCGGGACGTGCGCGCCGATCGGGTTGCGGAGGGCGGCGACGGGCGGTACGGGTGCGGTGGTCATGGCCCCGAGCATGCCACGGGCCCGGCCCCGGTCGTCGGGCGGGCCGGTTCGGGAGGTCCGGCAGCCCGGCTCCCGGCGGCCCGAGGAAAAGGTTCTCTGTGCTCGATCGAGTGAATCCCGCCTGGAAACCGGGGGCCGTGCCGCCCGCATCCGTCACGATCCGGGACCAGAGGACCGCACGACCACCGAGGAGGCAGCCGTGACCACCGCCGAGCCGGCCGAGACCGTCGACCTGCGTGCCGACCACCTGATCCGCGACCCCTTCGCCGCCTTCGCCGACCTGCGCGAGCGCGCCCCGCTCGCCCGCGCCACCATCCCCGGCGTGGAGCCGTTCTGGATCGCCGTCCGCTACCAGGACGTCCGCACCGTGCTGTCCGACCCGCGCTTCGTCAACGACGTGAACGCCGTCGACGGCCCCGTTCCCGACCACCTGACCGCAGACCGGCTCGCCGCCGACGGCCCGACTCCCGACGGGACCGCCACACCCGTCCCCGTGCACCGCACCGAGCAGGTCTGGCGCGCTCGGGGTATGCCGCCCGAGTGCGCGCAGTACCTGCGCGCCGGGGTCTTCGCCGCGGACGGCGCCCGGCACCGCCGGATGCGCGGTCTGGTGCACCCGGCCTTCACGGCCGGCGCCGTGGAGCGGCTGCGCCCCCGGATCGAACGGCTCGCCGAGGAGTACGCCAGGGCGCTGCCCGACCACGCCGACCCGGACGGCGTGGTCGACCTGGTCGCGCACTTCGCGTACCCGCTGCCCGTCACGGTGATCTGCGAGCTGCTCGGCATCCCCGAGTCCGACCGCCCGCAGTGGCGCCGCTGGAGCTCCTACCTCGGCCGGGGCGCCGGGCCCGGCCTGGACGAGGCGTTGCGCGCCATGGTCGCCGCCGCCCGCTCGCTGGTCGAGCTCCGCCGGGGCGAACCCGCCGACGACCTGCTCTCCCGACTGGCGGCCGCGGAGGGCGACAGCCTCGCCCCGGTCGAGACCGTCTCGCTGATCCTCAACCTGGTCGTGGCCGGGCACGAGACCACCGCCACCCTGATCGGCAACGGCACGGCCGCGCTGCTCGCCCACCCCGAACAACTGGAGCTGCTCCGGGCCGACCCGGGCCGGCTGCCCGCCGCCGTCGACGAGCTGATGCGCTGGTGCGGCCCGACGATCGGTGGGGTGCCGCGCTACGCGACGGAGGACCTCACGCTGGCCGGCACCCTGGTCCGCAGGGGCGAGGCGGTGATGCCGATCCTGGCCGGAGCCAACCACGACCCGCGGGCCTATGCCGAGCCGGATCGCCTGGACATCTGCCGGGCGAGCACGCCGGACCGCGCCGGGCACCACGAGGCGCACCTGGGCTTCGGGCACGGCACCCACCGCTGCCTGGGCGCGGTGCTGGCGCACCAGGAGGCGGTGGTCGCCTTCGAGACGCTGCTGCGGACGTACCCGGAGTTGGCGCTCGCGGTCGGTCCGGAGGCCGTCGAGCGCGGACCGAACCCGGCCGCCTGGCACCTCGCCGCGCTGCCCGTCCGCCTCGGGCCGCAGGCCCCGGCCCGGGCAGCGGCCGCCGGCTGAGCCGGTCCACCGGGCCGCAGGTACCCGACGTACCCGCCGCCCGGAAACCCCCGAGACACACCCCGACGCGCCCGACCGCCGCCTGCGGTCGGGCGCGTCGCGCTGCCCGCCCCTCCCGACGTCCTCCCGCCGCCCGCGGTCCCCGCGCGCCCCGCCCGACCGCCCGCTGCCGCGCCACGCCGGGCCCGTCCCACCCCTGGTCGACGCCCCGTCAGCCCCGCAGCCCAGCCCTGGTGGCGGGCCCACCGGGCCGCCCGTAGCGTCGACACGGCCGCATCCACCGGCCGTCACCGCCCGCGCACAGCGCGTCAGCCCCACCGCTGGACCGAGCGGAAGACCACCGCACCCGTACGAGCGCCGCGCGCGCCGAAAGGAAACAGGTCACCACTCATGCCCACGCGACGGGTCCACCACCTCGCCGCGGCCACCGCCGCCGCCACCGCCCTGACCACCGTCCTCACCTCGCTGGCCGCCGCCCCCGCGGCCCACGCCGCCCCCCGCTTCCCGCTGCACTTCGTCCAGCCCGGCGAATCGATTCAGCAGGCCGTCGACGCCGCCCGGCCCGGCGACACCGTCCAACTGCTCCCCGGCACCTACCAGGGCAGCGTCCGCATCACCACCCCCCGCCTCACCCTGCGCGGCTTCGGCGACGAGAGCGTGATCACCCCCGGGGACGGCGGCGAGAACGCCTGCGCCACCGCCGGGCACGGCATCTGCGTGGTCGGCACCGAGGAGGACCCGCTGTCCGACGTCAGGATCGACAGCCTCGCCGTCACCGGCTTCCGCAAGAACGGCATCGACGCCAGCGGCACCACCCGCCTGACCGTCCGCGGCACCTACGTCCACGACAACGGCCAGCAGGGCATCAGCCAGGAGATGTCCACCCGCGCCGTCATCCGCGGCAACCGCTCGGCCGACAACGGCCAGTCCGGCGTCTTCCTCGCCAACTACGCCTACCGCGAGGGCGGCTCGCCCGACACCGGCGGCACCGTGGTCGAGGGCAACGAACTGACCGGCAACCGGGTCGGCGTCACCGTCCGCCGGCTGCGCGGGCTGGCCGTCCAGTCCAACGGGATCAGCGGCAACTGCGCCGGCGTCTTCGTGGTCGGCGACGAGGGCGTGCCCCGCGCCGGGGACCTCGACGTCCGGGACAACTCCGTCATCGGCAACAACAAGTTCTGCCCGGCCAACCCGCGCCTGGGCGCCATCCAGGGAGCCGGCATCGTCCTCACCGGCACCGAGGACACCCGGGTGACCGGCAACGAGGTGCGCGACAACACCGGCACCTCGGACTTCTCCGGCGGCATCGTCCTGTTCAAGAGCGTCGTCGGCGTCGCCAACGCCCGCGCCGTGATCGCCGACAACGAGCTGAGCGGCAACGGTCCGGCCGACCTCGCCGACCGCGACTCCGGCACCGACAACACCTTCGCCCGCAACACCTGCGGGCGCTCCGAGCCGGCCGGCCGCTGCTGAGCCCCGGTACCCCCTCGCCGCCCGCCGCCGCACCAGGAACTCCCTAGGACCCGAGGAAACCCAGCCATGACCACCGCACCCGTCCATACCAGCCCCCAGGCCGCGATGCGCCTGCGCGAGCTCGTCTTCGGCGCCGCCTGCGCCGCCGCCGTCCGCGCGGCCGCCCGGCTCGGCGTCGCCGACGTGCTCGGCGACACCCCGGCCACCGTGACCGACCTCGCCGTCGCCCTCGACACCGAGCCCCGCCAACTGCGCCGCCTGCTGCGCGCGCTCGCCTGCTACGGGCTCTTCGCGCCGAGCGGCGACGACCGCTTCGAGCACACCGAGATGTCCCGGCTGCTGCGCGAGGACGCCCCCAACTCGCTGCGCTACATCTCCCTCTGGTGCACCGAGCCGTGGACCTGGGAGGCCTGGCCGAAGCTGGACGAGGCGGTCCGCTCCGGCCGCAACGTCTTCCCCGACCTGTTCGGCAAGGAGTTCTTCGACTACCTGCACAGCGACGCGGGCGACTCGGCGAAGGTCTTCGACAAGGCGATGACCACCTCCAGCCGGCAGTCCGCCGAGGACTTCGCCGACTACCTGGACCTCACCGGCATCGACTCGGTGGCGGACATCGGCGGCGGCCAGGGCCACGTGCTGGCCAGCCTGCTGGAGAAGCACCCGGCGCTGCACGGCACCCTGCTCGACCTGCCCAAGGTGGTGGCCGGCGCCGACCCCCGGCTCCAGGACGGCGGCGCCTTCTCCGCCCGGGCCCGCCTCGTCCCGGGCGACTGCCGGACGGAGATCCCGGTCCGCGCCGACCTCTACATCATCAAGAACATCCTGGAGTGGGACGACGACAGCACCCGCCGCACCCTCGCCAACGTGGTGAAGGCGGCCGGCTCCGGCGCCCGCGTGGTGGTGGTGGAGAACCTGGTCGACAACAGCCCCTCGATGCGCTTCACCACCGCGATGGACCTGATGCTGATGCTCAACGTGGGCGGTGCCAAGCACTCCGAGGAGAGCATGGTCGGGCTGATGGCGGAGGCCGGACTGGTGGTCACCGCGGTCAACCCGGTCAACCCGTACCTGCACGCCTTCGAGGCCGTCGTGAGCGGCTGACCGCCCCCGCACACCTCCGTACGACGAGAACGACCGTACGACCAGAACGACCGCCGGCCCCCGGACATCGGGGGCCGGCGGTCGTCGTGCGCGGGTCGGCTCAGGCGGGGTGCGAGGACTCCAGGTGGGCGAAGACCACCACGTTGTCCAGGTAGTCCCGCCGCTTCTTGTCGTACGCGCCGCCGCAGGTGATCAGCCGGAGCTGGGCGTCGGGGGTCCTGCCGTAGACCCTGGCGTCGGGGAAGGCGTTCTTGGCGAAGGTCTCCACCGAGTCCACCGAGAACACCGCGACCGTCCCGTCCGCGCGGCTCACCTCGACCTTGTTGCCCGGCAGCAGGAAGCTCAGCAGCAGGAACACCGCCGGGCCCTTGGTGGTGTCCACGTGCCCGGCCAGCACCGCGCTGCCGCGCTCGCCCGGGGTGACGCCGTCCCGGTACCAGCCGACCAGGTTCTTGTCGTCCGGCGGCGGCGCGTCGAGCTGGCCCGCGGGGTTGAGGGCCAGTTCGGTGAACGGTGCGTCGACGGCGATCTGCGGGATCCGCAGCCGGGTCGGCTTGGCGCGTTGGAGCGCGGGCGCCCCCGGGTCGGCGGCCGGGGCCGCCGGGTCCGGGGCGCCGGCGCCCGCCGGCCCGGGGACGGCCGGCGCGGCGGCCGCCGGGGGAGCGGGCCTGCCGTCCTCCGCGCCCGCGTCCGACCGGGTGTCCACCGAGTTGTAGATCAGCAGCAGCCCGACCGCTGCCGTGCCCATCCCCGCGCGCAGCAGCCGGGGCATTCCAGAGGCGGGACCGCCCGTCATTCCTCTCCTCCGCTCAACCGGTTCCGCGACGGCCCGCCGCCCCCGGTGCGCCCGCCCCGTGCGGGTGGGCGCCCGGAGGCGGCGGAAGCAGGGTGCCCGGCGTCAGGCGACCGCGCCGGAGGCACGGCGGCCGCGGCGCAGGGCGTACGCGCCCGCCCCGAGGCCGCCGAGCAGCAGCACCGCGCCGGAGGCGAGCCCGCCGCCGGACAGCGCCAGGCCGCCGCCACCGGTGTGCACGCCGCCGTGCGGGGACTTGTGGTCCTCGTCCCCCCTGGCCTCGCCGCCCTTGTGCTCGTCGGAACCCTTGTGCTCGTCGCCGCCCTTGTGTTCGTCGTCGCCCTTCCGCTCGTCGGAGCCCTTGTGCTCCTCGGAGGCGCCGCCCTTCCTGTCGTCGTTGCCCTTGGAGTTGTCGGAGGCCCTCTCGGTCTTCTCCTGCTTCTCCTGCCAGGTCAGGTTCTTGCCCTGGTCGGCACCGTCGGCGAAGGCGATGGGGGTACCGACGGTCAGGACGGCGGCGACGGCCGCCCCGGCGAGCAGCGTGCGTGCAGAACGCATGAGGATGATCCTTCCGGCGCGCAGGACCGCGACTGCCGACACGGTGCCGGACAAGGGGACTCGCGGGGGGTGCGCCTGATCCACCGTCATCCACCGTGCGGCCGCCTGCCACCGGAGTGTGGCAGCGCCGGTGCGCGGCGTGCGCCCTTCGGGTGGAGTCCCGGGTGTGTTCACCCGGTTGGCCGGGTGATCCGGGTGAATCCACCCGGGGGGCCGTCCGGCCGGACGCACGTGGGCCCGCCCCCGGCGCACGGCCGGGGGCGGGCCCATCGGGGGCTGGATCAGCGGGCCCGTCGGGGAGCCGCGGGGGCAGCGGGCCCGTCGGGGAGCCGCCGGGTCAGCGGTCCCAGCGGTAGAACTCCCGTGCCATGGCGTCCTTCGGCTCCCGCCAGGTGGCCGGGTCGTACGCCTGCACGTAGGCGGTCAGGCGGTCGCTGACGGTCCGGAACTCCGGGTGCCCGACGACCTTGGCGACGGCGGGGCCCGGCGGGCGGTCGGCCTCGATCAGGTGGAGGTAGACGTCGCCGAACTGGAAGAGGCTGCGGCCGGTGACGCCGATCAGGTGCGGCAGTTCGCCCTGGTCGGACTCGGCGAACACCTCGGCGATGTCCGGCGCGGCCTCGGGCTTCATCCGGGCGACGATCAGCGCCCGGTGCAGGCCGGTCACAGCTCCGCCGCCCGCTTCTCGACCTTCTCCCGGATCAGCTGCATCTGGATCTTCGAGTTGCGGTTGATGTGGCCGGTCATGCCCTCGTCGTCGACCGGGGCGGTCGGCTTCATGGCGAAGTCCTGGATCCAGCGCATCCTGGTGCCGGCCGGCGCCTCCGCGTACTCCCAGCGGATCTCCATGAACTCGAACGGGCCGGGCTCGACCCGGCGGGCGCGCACCGCGAGCGCGTCCCGGTCGGTCTCCCGCTCGGAGACCCAGCTCCACACCTGGCCGTTCTCGTCGGGGTGCATGGTGAGCCGGAACCGGACGAGCTCGCCCTGCCGGTCCAGCACCTCCACCGAGGCGTACTCGCTGAACAGCTGCGGCCAGTTCTCCAGGTCGTTGGTCATCTCCCAGACCAGGTCGAGCGGGGCGGCGATGACGATCTCGTTGTCGGTGTGTCCGGGCATCTCAGGCACCAGCCTTCGTGGCGAGGGAGGAGTTGACCAGTTCCAGGAACTCGGCCGGGGTCTTGGCCGACTCGGCGCCCGAGGTGACCTTGAGGCCGTGCCGGTTCTCCAGCTCGCCGACCACGCCGAGCAGGCCGAGCGAGTCGATGCCGAACGTGTCGAACTCCGCGCCCGGCCGCGCCAGGTCGCCCGGGTCGACGGTGACGCCGGCCCGGGACTGGAGCAGGACGGCGAGTTCCGGATAGCTGAGGGTGTTGCTCACGGGTGTCCCTTTCGGAGGTGTGACGGGGTGGTGCGGGGCGGTGGTCCGGGCGGCGGTTCAGGGCCGCCAGCGCCGGACCACCAGCGCGGAGTTGGAGCCCATCAGCCCGCGGCTGACCACCAGGGCGGTGTTCAGCTCGGCCGGGCGGGCGCGGCCGGTCACCAGGGCGAGGTCGTGGCAGACCTCGGTGACGTTGGGGGTGGGCGGCAGCACGCCGTCCTCCATGGCCAGCACGGCGGCGGTCACGTCGAGCATCGGGGCGCCGCAGTAGGCGCGCCCCGTACCGGTCTTGGGCGCGGTGACCGGGACGCGTTCGGCGGCCGGGCCGAGCGCGTCGGCGAGCGCCAGGGCCTCGGCCCGGTCGGCCTCCGGCACCCCCAGGGCGTCCGCGAAGACCACGTCGATCTCCTCGGGCGCGATGCGGGCCTCGTCCAGCGCGATCCGGATCGCGGCCGCCAGCCCCTCCCGGGACTCCGCCCATCGGGAGGCCCCGGTGAAGGTGGCGCCGTGGCCGACCAGTCGGGCCCGGATGCGGGCGCCGCGCAGGAGGGCCGCCTGCTCGTCCTCCAACAGCAGCATCGCGCCGCCCTCGGCGGGGGAGAAGCCGCAGGCCAGCGCGGTGAACGGCAGGTACGCCCGCTCGGCCCGCCCGGCCAGGCTGACCTCGGGGTAGCCGAGCTGGCAGACCATCGAGTACGGCGCCAGCGGGGCCTCGGCGGCGCCGACCACCACCGCGTCGGTGCCGCGCTCGATCGTGCGGGCGGCGTGCGCGAGGGCGTCCAGGCCGCCGGCCTCGTCGCTGGCGACCACCCCGCACGGGCCCTTGTAGCCGCCGCGGATCGAGATCTGGCCGGTGCTGGCCGCGTAGAACCAGGCGATGGACTGGTACGGGCCGACGAACCGGGGCCCCTGGCCCCAGAGCTGCTGGAGCTCGCGCTGGCCGAACTCGCCGCCGCCGGAGCCGGCCGCGGTCACCACGCCGACCGCGAAGGGCTGTTCCGGGTCGGGCCGGAACCCGGCGTCCGCCACCGCCAGGTCGGCGGCGGCCATCGCGTAGTGCGTGAAGCGGTCGGTCTGCACCAGGAAGCGGTTGTCGATCGCCGACTGCGGATCGAAGCCGTTCACCTGGCCCGCGATCCGGAGCGGAAGCCCGGTGCAGCCCTCGCGGGATATCCGGTCGAGGACGCTCACGCCCTGCCTGGTGGCCTTCCAGAAGGCGTCGGCCCCGACCCCGTTCGGAGCCACCACGCCGAGCCCGGTGATCACCGCCCGGCGGCCCTGCTGACGTGACGTCATGGAACTCACCCCGTTCTGTTGAGCACGACGGCGGACTGGAATCCGCCGAATCCGCTGCCGACCGAGAGGATGCGGCTCAGCGGCAGCTCGCGCGCGGTGCGCGGCACGTAGTCGAGGTCGCACTCCGGGTCCGGAGTCTCGTAGTTGGCGGTCGGCGGTACGACCCCGTGGGCGAGCGCCAGGGTGCAGGCGACGACCTCGATGGCGCCGATCGCGCCGAGCGAGTGCCCGACCATCGACTTGATCGAGCTCATCGGGGTCCTGAAGGCGTGCGCGCCCAGCGAGCGCTTGACCGCGGCGGTCTCGTGCCGGTCGTTCTGCTTGGTGCCCGAGCCGTGCGCGTTGACGTAGTCCACCTCGGTGCGGTCCACCCGGGCGTGGGCGAGCGCGTGGTCGATCGCCCGGGACATCTCCAGCCCCTCCTTGGTGAGGCCGGTCATGTGGTAGGCGTTGCCGAAGGTGGCGAAGCCGCCGATCTCGCCGTAGACCCGGGCGCCGCGGCGGCGGGCGTGCTCCAGCTCCTCCAGGACCAGGACGGCGCCGCCCTCGCCGAGCACGAAGCCGTCCCGGTCGGCGTCGAAGGGGCGGGAGGCGTGCCGCGGGTCGTCGTTGCGCTCGCTGGTGGCCTTGATGGCGTCGAAGCAGGCGACGGTGATCGGCGAGATCGGGGAGTCGGAGGCGCCGGCTAGGCAGATGTCGGCGCGTCCCTCCTCGACCGCCTGGAAGCCGTAGCCGATCGCGTCCAGGCCGGAGGTGCAGCCGGTGGAGACGGTCTGCACGGGGCCGTGCGCGCCGGTCCGCTCGGCCACCGCGGAGGCCAGCGTGCTGGGCGCGAAGGCCCGGTGCAGCTGCGGTTCGGCCTGCCGGTGGTCCACGTCCCAGCGGGCGCCGGCCGCGCTCACCAGGGCGTAGTCGTGCTCCAGCCGGGTGGTGCCGCCGACGGCGGTGCCGAGCGAGACGGAGATCCGCCACGGGTTCTCGGCGGTCAGGTCAAGGCCGGCGTCGGCGATCGCCTCGTCGGCCGCGACCATCGCGAACTGCACGTAGCGGTCGGCCCGTTGGACGTCCTCCGGGCCCAGCCCGTGGGCCGCCGGGTCGAAGTCCACCTCGGCGGCGATCCGGGAGCGGAACCCGGTGGGGTCGAACAGCGTGATGCCCCGGGTCGCGGTGCGGCCGGAGGTCAGCAGCTCCCAGAACGCCGGGACGCCGACCCCGCCGGGGGCGACCACGCCGATCCCGGTGACGGCGACGCGCCGGGTCACGAGACCACCTTGGCGTGTTCCGGCGGGCCGGAGGCCGCGGTCCCCTCGGTGCTCACGTGGCCGAGGTCGGGGCGCGGGGCGAGCGGGCCGAGGTGGAAGACCATCCGGGCCTCGGTGTCGCCGACGTTGCGGAAGCGGTGGCGCATGTTGATCGGGATCATCAGGCCCTGGTCCGGCTTGAGCGGATGGGGCTTCCCGTCCAGGTCCACCTCCAGGTCGCCGCAGACGACGAACACGAACTCCTCGGAGTACGGGTGGTAGTGCTCGCCGATCCGCTCGCCGGGCCGGACGATCGCCAGGCCCATGAAGCCGCTGGTCGCGCCGCAGCTGGTCGGGGTGAGCATGGTGCGCAGCTCGGCGCCGTGGCGGCGGTTCTCCGGTGCCTCGTGGACGCTGACGATCCGTGGGGACTGCGTGGTCATGGAGATCTCCCGTGAGATGACGGAACGTCAGTTGTTGATCGGGTCGGCGGAACTGCGGTCGGTGACCGGGTTCATGGCGCGGGCCGCGAGGAAGGCGCCGAGCCCGGCGGCGGTGCGCAGGTCGCCCTGCGGGCCGAGGTCGAGCAGCCCGGCGAGCACGGCGGCCTGCCGGTCGTCGGCCACGCCGAGGGCGGCCGCCGGGTCGGCCTCGGCCGGCACCCGCAGGTCGACCAGGCGCACCACCACGTCCTCGCGGTGGAAGACGGTGGCCGCCGCGACCGGCCCGGTCGGGTCGGCGGTGGCGAGGTTGTCGTGCTCGGCCAGCAGCTCGGCCACCTCCTGCCCGCGGTCCGGGCGCACCGGGTAGAGCACGGCGTGCCGGTGCAGCCGGGCGGAGGCGGGGGAGCTGGCGATCGCCTGGTGCCGGGCGGGCAGCGCGGCCCTGGCGAAGAACGCCCGGGCGGCCTGCGGGTCGCCCAGTTGGCGGCTCTCCTCCAGGTGCGGGTTGAGCGCCTCCTCGACGGCCCGCACCTCGGGCTGCATCGCCACGTGGCGCAGCGCGTCGCCGAGGTTGCCGATCACCTCGACGGCGCGGACCACCCGGTTGCCGAGCATGAACAGCGAGGTGCGGCGCAGCCGGGTGTGCTCGTCCACCTCGGCCCGGGGGGAGGCGTAGCCGGAGAGGATGCGGGCCACCTCGGGCTCGCTGCCGGGCTTGACGGTGAAGGTCAGCGCGTGGCGCACCACCCCGTCCGGGCCGGGGTCGACCCTGGGCGGGCCGACGTGCCCGGCGGGAGTGGTGCGCGGCAGCCCGGGCGGCACCTCCATCGGGGCCCGGGTGCCGGTCGAGCCGGCCGCCGAGGTCTCGCGCAGCACGGCGTAGCGCAGCGAGCGGAAGTTGTCGCTGACGCAGCCGTGCATCGGCTTGACCATCTCCCGGTGGGCCGGGCTGTCCACCCACTCCAGGAAGGTCTCCTGGTCCTTCCACTCGCTGGTGATCAGCCACTGGCGCGGGTCGTTGATCGACTGGCACAGCTGGTCGCTGACGTGTCCGGGGACCGAGGCCACCTGGTGGCGCAGCTGCTCGTACACGTCGAGGAAGCGCTGCTGGGCGCCGTCCTGGATCTCCAGCATCAGCACGACCCGCAGCCGGGTGTCGGCCTCGTCGTGCTGCTTCGGCTGGGGTTCGGACAGAGTTGTCATGATCCACTTTCTGCTCTGGGCCGCACGCTGCGGGCCGTGTCGGCCGTGCCCGGCGGGTGCTCCCCGGCCTGGGAGGGCGGTGCGACGGCGGGTCGGCCGGGCGCGTCGGCGCCAGGCCTGAGGTCGATCGTGGGCGGCGCGGCGGGCGCGGCGCGAGATTTGCGGGCCATCCGGGCGAAGGGGCGCCACGGGCCCCCTCCGGCGGGGGATGGAAGAGCGGGGCCCCCGGTCGAGCGGGCCCGCCGAGGGCGGCGCCGAGCCCAGTCTCCGGGCCGCGGAATCCCCTGACAGGGTGGAGCAATTGATGAATCCGAAGGTTGACGACCGGGTGCCGGTCCTCATCGTGGGCGGCTCGCTGGTCGGGCTGTCGGCCTCGCTCTTCCTCGGGCGGCTCGGGGTCGGGCACCTGCTGGTCGAGAAGCACGCCGACACCTCGCACCACCCGCGGGGGCGCGGCAACAACGTCCGCACCATGGAGCTGTTCCGGGTGGCCGGGATCGAACCCGCGATCCGTGAGGCGGCCTCGATCCTGGCCCCCAACCACGGCATCCTCCAGGCGCCGTCGCTGACCGGTGCCGAGCAGGAGTGGCTGTTCCGGGAGATCGACCCGGGCGGCCGGCTGGCCCGGTTCAGCCCCAGCTCCTGGTGCCTGTGCAGCCAGAACGACCTGGAGCCGGTGCTGCGGCGGGCCGCCCGCGAGCTCGGCGGCGACCTGCGGTTCAGCACCGAACTGGTCTCCTTCGAGCAGGACGCGGAGGGCGTCACCTCGGTGCTGCGCAGCCGGGAGAGCGGCGAGCAGCGGGTGGTGCGCTCGGAGTTCCTGATCGCCGCGGACGGCCCGCGCAGCCCGGTCCGCGAGCGGCTGGGCATCGGCCAGTCCGGCAAGGGCGAGCTGTTCCACAACGTCAGCATCACCTTCCGGGCCAAGCGCCTGGCCGAGGTGGTCGGCGACCGGCACTTCATCGCCTGCTACCTGACCAACCCGGAGGCGGACGGCGCGCTGCTGCCGGTGGACAACCAGGAGGAGTGGGTCTTCCACGCGCCCTGGCACCCCGAGCACGGCGAGCCGCTGGAGGCCTTCACCGACGAGCGCTGCGAACGGCACATCCGCACCGCCGTCGGCCTGCCGGAACTGGACGTCGAGGTCACCGGCCGGGCGCCCTGGCACGCCGCCGAGCGGGTGGCCGAGCGGTACGGCGCCGGGCGGGTCCTGCTCGCCGGGGACTCCGCCCACGAGATGTCCCCGACCGGGGCGTTCGGTTCCAACACCGGCATCCAGGACGCCCACAACCTGGCGTGGAAGATCTCCGCCGTGCTCTGCGGCTGGGCCGGGCCGGGGCTGCTGGAGACGTACGGGCAGGAGCGCCGCCCGGTCGCCCGGGTGACCGGCGAGCGGGCCTCGGCGCGGTCCGCCGAGCACAGCCACCCGGGCTACGCGGTGGTGCCCGGCGCGGGCCGGCAGGCCGGGGTGCTGGCGGTGGCGCTCGGCTACCGGTACCCGGTGGGCGCGGTGGTCGGTGCGGACCGGGACGGCCCGGTGGTCCCCGAGCAGTTCGAGTCGGCGGGCGAGCCGGGCAGCCGGGCCCCGCACCAGTGGCTGCTGCGGGCGGGGGTGAGGCTCTCCACGCTGGACCTGTACGAGCAGGCGATGGTGCTGCTCACCGGCCCCGAGGGCGGTGCCTGGCAGGCGGGCGCCCGGCGCGCGGCCGACCGGCTGGCCGTCCCGCTGGACGGTTTCCGGATCGGCGACGGGGCCGAGGACGACCTGGCGCCCGAGCCCGGCGCGGACTTCGCCGCCCTGCACGGCATCGGCCCGCTGGGCGCGGTGCTGGTCCGCCCGGACGGCTTCGTCGCCTGGCGCTCGCCCGGCCCGCCGCGGGACGCGGAGGCCGAGTTCGCCGCGGCGCTGCGGACGGTGCTGAGCCTCTGACGGACGCGGACGGGCCCGCCGGTCGCACGGCCGGCGGGCCCGTCCTGTCGTTCGTCGTCGGTCAGTGGCCGCCCTCGTCGACCACCTCGACGTCGGCGACCTCCTGCTCGATCTCCTCGGCCGGCAGCGCCACCCGGATCGCCCAGTAGTAGATGGCCACCGAGAACACCGACACCAGGGCCATGTCGGTCCACAGCGGGATCCGGCCGATGCCGTCGCCGAAGCCGCCGAGCCAGGAGATCAGGCCGAGGCCGATCAGGTAGGGCGGCAGCCACTGGGCGGCCTTCCAGCTCAGTCGCGGCGCGTTCGGCAGGCCCTTCCTGATCGCGTACGCGGCGTAGCTCCCGAGCAGGACGTAGCCGAGCACGATCGCGATGCCCAGGCGGGAGAGGGTGTGCCAGCCGGACCAGTAGATGATCAGGCTGGAGACCACGAACGCGGCCGGGGAGATCACGCCGCCCGCCGGCAGCCGGTAGGGGCGCTCGCGGTCGGGCAGCCGGCGGCGCATCGCGCCGAAGGCCAGCGGGGCGCCGGCGTACATCAGCACGCTGGCGGAGGTGATGAAGCCGACCAGCTCCTGCCAGCTCGGGAAGGGCAGGAAGCAGATCACGCCGGTGACGAAGGCGATGACCAGGCCGAACCACGGCACGCCGTTCTTGTCCAGCTCCTCGAAGCGCTGCGGGGCGTAGCCGTTGCGGCTCAGGCCGTAGGAGATGCGCGAGGTCGAGGTGGTGTAGATCAGCCCGCTGCCGCCGGGGGAGATCACGGCGTCGGCGTACAGCACCCAGGCCAGCCAGCCGAGGCCGACGGTGGTGGCGAGGCCCGCGAAGGGGCCGTCGATGCCGGGGAAGTCGAGCTTGTCCCAGCCGTTGGCGAAGGAGCTGACCGGCAGCGCGCCGATGAAGACGACCTGGAGCAGGGTGTAGACCACGGCGCCGATGGCGACCGAGCCGAGGACGGCGCGGGGGATGTCGCGCTTGGGGTTGCGGCTCTCGCCGGCCAGCTGGATGGCCTGCTCGAAGCCGAGCAGGGCGAAGATGATGCCGCTGGTGCTGATCGCCGCGAGCACGCCCTGGGCGCCGAACGGGGCGAAGCCGTGCGAGGTGAAGTTGGAGCCGTGGAAGTTGGTCACGGCGAGCACGAAGATCGTGAACAGCGGGACGAAGATCTTCAGCCAGGTGGCGACGTTGTTGGTGCGGGCCAGGACGCGCACGCCCAGGAAGTTCACCGCGACGAACACCGCCATGAGCACGGTGGCGACGGCGAAGCCGCTGGCGGTGAGGGTGTTGTTGTCGTTGAGCAGGCCGCCCGCCCAGGGCCAGTGCCGGGCGTAGCCGATCATCGCCTCGACCTCGATCGGCGCGACGGTGGCCGCCTGGAGCCAGGAGAACCAGCCGAAGGACATTCCGGCGAGGCCGCCGAAGGCGTAGTGCGGGTACCGCGCGGTACCGCCCGAGACCGGGAACATGCTGCCGAGCTCGGCGTGCACGAGCGCGAGCAGCACGATCGCCACCGTGCCGATGCCCCAGGAGACGACGGCGGCCGGGCCGGCCGCCACGACGCCCTCCTTGGCGCCGAACAGCCAGCCGGAGCCGATGATCGAGCCGACCGAGGCCCACATGAGGCCGACGAGGCCGACGTGGCGGCGCAGTGACCGCTGGGCGGTGCCGGTTTCGGAACCGGTGCCCTGGCCGGGCGGCGAGATCTGGTTGAGGGAAGCCATGAACGATCTCTCTGTGTGTGGGGACTCCGGGGTGGGCGGAGCGATGAGAGTTGCCACACACTAGGACTTTTCAGCCCCCTCTGCACAGATTTCATTACTGAATGTTTACATTCTTTTCCGGACATCCTTGCAGGTAGGGGGCGTTATGGCGCCCGGCATATTACGTATCCGATCGATCCGACCGAAATTCGGGCCGCGCCGTGCGGGGTCGCATGATAGGGGAAATTCCCGAGGATGGGAATAGTGGGCTCCGTATAGCGGAGCGGCGCTAGTCCACCAGATCGGACGGGTCGGTGTTGGCGCCGCAGAGCAGCACGGCGACGCGCTCGCCCTCGGCCCGGTCGACGGCGGCGAGCGCCGTGGCGGCCGCGTACTCGACGGCGATCCGGCGGTCCTCCCAGAGCTGCCGGCGGGCGCGCACGATGGCCTCGTCGTCGACCAGCACCGACCGGACGCCCTCGTGCGCGGCGGCGTCCACGGCGAGGGCGGTGGCCCGGCGGGCCCCGAGCGAGTCCTGGGCGACGGAGTCCACCGGGACGTCCACCGGGCGGCCCGCGGCCAGGGCGGCGTTCAGCGCGCGGCTGCCCGTCGGCTCCACGGCGAGCACCCGGATGCCGTGCTCGCGGGCCGCCACCGCCACCCCTGCGAACAGCCCGCCGCCGCCGACCGACACCACCACCGTGTCCAGCCCGGGCACCCCGGCGCGGATCTCCGACAGGACCGTCCCGGCGCCGGCGGCGATCAGCGGGTGGTCGTACGCGTGCGAGGACAGCGCCCCGCTGCCGGCCGCGAACTCCTCGCAGGCGGCCAGCGCCTCCGCGTACTCCCGGCCCGCCAGCCGTACCTCGGCGCCGTACGAGCGCAGCCGCGCCAGCTTCACCGGGGAGGCCGTCTCGGGCAGGAACACCGTTGCCCGGACGCCGAGTTCGCGGGCCGCCCAGGCACAGGCCAGCCCGGCGTTGCCGCCCGAGGCGATGGTCACCCCGGCGTCCGGGAGGGTGCCCGCCTCGGCGTGCGCCAGCAGGAAGTTCTGCGCGCCGCGCGCCTTGAAGCTGCCGGTGTGCTGGAGGAACTCCAGCGCCAGCCAGGTCCGTCCGCCGTCGTCCCCCGGTGCCACCGCCACCGGGCGCACCCGCCCGGCGATCCGCTTCCCGGCGGCCTCGACCTCGTCGTACGTCAGCTGGTCCATCGTGTTCCGCTCCTTCGTCGAGGGGGACGTGCCACCGGGAGTCCCGGCCAGGACGACCGTACGTCCCGTCCGTGGGCGAAGGAAAGATCACGAACGCCGGGGCCGGACCGCGCGTAGGCTGGCCCCGTGCGATTCGTGATCCTCCCCCCGCCGGCCCGCTAGCGGGCGGCCCACTCCACCTCCTCCGGCCCGACGGGACTGCCCGCAGCCGGGGCGATGACTGCCGCCCGCGTACCCAGCGGACCTGAACCGGCAACTCATCGTGGAGTACCGACGCATGACCTCGTACACCGCCGTGCCCTTCCGGCGCGGCCTCCTGTCCATCTCCGCCGCCGCCGTCGCCTGGGGCGTCGGCGGCGCCGTCTCCGCACTGCTGATGAGCACCAGCGGGCTCGGCCCGGCGGGCGTCTCCTGCTGGCGCTTCGGCGTCGCCGCGCTCTGCCTGGCCCTGCTGCCGGGCCGCCGGCCGCGCGCCGGGCGGGGCGCCGCCGGGTGGCGCGCCGCCGCGCTGACCGGGCTCGGTCTGGCGGTCAGCCAGTGCGCCTACTTCGGCTCGGTGCGGTACGCGGGCCTCGGGCTGGGCACCCTGATCACCATCGGCGCCGGCCCGGTGTTCACCAGCCTCGGCGCCCACCTGCTGCTCGGCGAACGCCTGACCCGTCGAACGGCGGCCGCGGTCGCCCTGGCCCTGGCGGGCCTCGCCCTGCTGGTGGCCGCCCCGGCGGCGGGCCCGCGCCCGGCCCTCGGCGTCGCGCTGGCCGTCCTCGCGGGCGCCGGCCAGAGCGGCCTCACCCTTTGGGCCCGGGGCGGCGGCTCGGCCCGGGCCGGCACCGGCGCCTTCACCACCGGGCTGCTCTGTCTGCTTCCGCTCGTCGCCGTCCAGGGCGTCCAGGGCGTCCTGCCGGTCGACGGTGACCCGCTGGTGACCGCGGTGGCGCTGCTCTTCCTCGGCACCGTGCCCACCCTGTTCGCCTACCGCTGGTACTTCACCGGCCTGACCACCGTGCCCAGCACGACGGCCGCGGTGCTGGTCCTGCTGGAGCCCGCGACCGCGGCGGTGATCGGCGTGCTCTGCCTCGGCGAGCCGCTGACGGCGGGCCTGCTGGCGGGCTCGGCGCTGCTGCTCGCGGCCATCGCGGCGCTGGCGCGGGAGTAGCGGCTCCGGCGCGGGAATCAGCGGTTCCGGCGCGGGAGCGGCGGAGGGCGGGGGCCACCCGGGCGGGCGTCCTGTGGTCGCCGGGGGTCCGGTGGCGTGCTGTCGTGGTCCGCATGAACAGCTCACTGCCGGCCCGGGTGGCCGCCGCGGCCGCCTCCGCCCTCCTGCTCCTCCCGCTCACCGCGGCCGGGACCGTGGCCGCCGCCGGTCCGGCGGCGGCGACCGGGCGCCGGGACGTCACCGCCGACCAGTGCCGGGGCGCGGGCGGGCACGTCGAGGGCAGCGGCTACTGCGTCGACGCGGACGGTGAGGACGCTTGGGGCGAGCCCATCGACGGCCAGGCGGTCAACCCGAACCCGCGGCCCGGGGAGGAGTGAGCGCCGTACGGGCCCCGCGCCCCGCTCCCGGGCAGGGGAGCGGGGCGCGAAGCCAGTACGGGGTCGGTCAGGGCACCGGGCGCAGGGTGACCGGGGCCGGGGTGAGGGCGCGCAGGACGAGGTCGACGCGCACCTTGGCGGCGCCCGCGCGGTACAGCGCGGTGGAGATCGTCCGTAACTCCTCGGGGCCGGTGCAGGCGAGGCGCAGTTCGAGGTCGGCCTCGCCGGCCAGGGCCAGGCCGCTCTGGACGGCGGGGAACTCCGCCGCGAGGCGGTCGAAGTCGAGCGGGACGGGGCCGTGGCTGATCCGGGCGATCGCGTGCAGCGCCCGGGCCGGGCGGGCCCGCCCCGCCGGGTCCGGCTCGTCCGGGACGAGCCGGAGCGGGGCGGTCACCGGTGCTGGAACTGGACGGTCGGGGCCGGGGCGGAGGGCGCCGCGACGGGGGCGCGGCCGGGCGGGGCGGTCCTGGACGGGGCGGTGGCGGAGGGAGTGGCGGCGGAGGGGGCCGCGACCGAGGGGGCGACCAGCCGCGGGTCCAGTACCAGGGTGTCGATCCCGAGCGGGGCGGTGAGGTCGCGGAGGGCGGGCTCGCCGAGCTCGGTGCGGGCCTGGTCGGGCCCGAGGAGGGCGGCGAGGGCCTCGGGGCTGGAGAATCCGACCGCACAGCGGCGGCCGTCGCGCAGGCGGAACAGGCGGAGTGCGGTGGTGCTTCCGGTGCCGGAGACGGTGACCGGAACGTGCCAGACGGCGCGGGCCATGCGAATGCTCCCGAGTGGGGTGGTGGTGCCTGCCGGAACTACTGCCTCGACGCTAGGTCGACCCGGCCCGGGAGGCTCCGGTCCTGACGCGCCGTTGACCGAATGCGGTCGTGCGTTGACGCACTCCTGACGTTCGGCTCACCCGAGTGGACCAAACCACTGGTCGGGCGCTCCGCTTGCCGAGCGCCCCGACCCGGACGACCGTGGAACCCGTCCCCGGTCACGACCTCCGTTCCGTCCTCCACGCCGCCTGTCGGAACGCCCCTCCGGGAGGGCCGGGGCGCCCGCCGGCCGGGCCGGTGCGCGCCCGGAAACGGGGGGAGGTGGAGTCGGAGGCCCGTGACGAGATATCTTGACGTCAAGACGTTGGAGACGTGAAGCGGAGTACCGATGACTGACTCGACCATCATCTATACGCACACCGACGAGGCTCCGGCCCTGGCGACCTACTCGTTCCTGCCCGTGGTGCAGGCGTACGCCTCGACCGCGGGTGTGCGCGTGGAGACCCGCGACATCTCCCTGGCCGGGCGGATCATCGCGAGCTTCCCGGAGCGTCTGACCGAGGCGCAGCGGATCGGCGACGCGCTGGCCGAGCTGGGTGAGCTGGCCAAGACCCCGGACGCCAACATCATCAAGCTGCCGAACATCTCGGCCTCGGTGCCGCAGCTCAAGGCCGCCGTCGCCGAGCTCCAGGCCCAGGGCTACGCCCTGCCGGACTACCCGGACGACCCGCAGACCGACGAGGACAAGGACGTCCGCGCCCGCTACGACAAGGTCAAGGGCAGCGCCGTCAACCCGGTCCTGCGCGAGGGCAACTCGGACCGCCGCGCCCCGCAGTCGGTCAAGAACTACGCCAAGACCCACCCGCACCGCATGGGTGCCTGGACGGCCGACTCCAAGACCAACGTCGCCACCATGGGTGAGAACGACTTCCGGTCGACCGAGAAGTCCGCCGTGATCGCCGGTGACGGTGCGCTGCGCATCGAGCTGCTCGGCGAGGACGGCACCACCACCGTGCTGCGCGAGAAGGTGCCGGTGCTGGCGGGCGAGGTCGTCGACGCCTCGGTGCTGCACGTCGCCGCCCTGAACGAGTTCCTGGCCGCGCAGATCGCCCGGGCCAAGGCCGAGGGCGTGCTGTTCTCGGTGCACCTCAAGGCCACCATGATGAAGGTCTCCGACCCGATCATCTTCGGCCACGTGGTCCGCGCCTTCTTCCCGAAGACCTTCGCCAAGTACGGCGAGGTGCTCGTCGCCGCCGGCCTGAACCCGAACAACGGCCTCGGCGGCATCCTGGCCGGCCTCGACAACGTGCCGCACCTGGGCGCCGAGATCAAGGCCTCCTTCGAGGCCGAGCTGGCCGAGGGCCCGGCCCTGGCCATGGTCGACTCCGACAAGGGCATCACCAACCTGCACGTGCCGAGCGACGTCATCGTCGACGCCTCGATGCCGGCCATGATCCGCACCTCCGGCCACATGTGGGGCCCGGACGGCAAGGAGGCCGACACCCTCGCCGTGCTGCCGGACAGCAGCTACTCCGGCGTGTACCAGGCCGTCATCGACGACTGCCGCGCCCACGGCGCCCTGGACCCGGCGACCATCGGCTCGGTGCCGAACGTCGGCCTGATGGCCCAGAAGGCCGAGGAGTACGGCTCGCACGACAAGACCTTCGAGATCGCCGCCGCGGGCACCGTCCGCCTGGTCGACGCCGAGGGCAACGTGGTGCTGGAGCAGGCCGTCCAGCCGGGCGACATCTTCCGCGCCTGCCAGACCAAGGACCTGCCGATCCAGGACTGGGTCAAGCTGGCCGTCACCCGCGCCCGCGCCACCGGCGTCCCGGCGGTGTTCTGGCTGGACGAGAACCGCGCCCACGACGCGGTGCTGATCGAGAAGGTCAAGAAGTACCTGCCGGAGCACGACACCACCGGCCTGCAGATCGAGATCAAGTCCCCGGTCGACGCCACCACGTTCTCGCTGGAGCGCATCCGCCGCGGCGAGGACACCATCTCGGTGACCGGCAACGTGCTGCGTGACTACCTGACCGACCTGTTCCCGATCCTGGAGCTGGGCACCAGCGCCAAGATGCTGTCGGTCGTCCCGCTGATGGCGGGCGGCGGCCTGTTCGAGACCGGCGCCGGCGGCTCCGCCCCGAAGCACGTCCAGCAGCTGGTCAAGGAGAACTACCTGCGCTGGGACAGCCTGGGCGAGTTCTTCGCGCTGGCCGCCAGCTTCGAGCACCTGGCCACCACCACGGACAACGCCCGCGCCCAGGTGCTGGCCGACACCCTGGACCGCGCCACCGGCACCTTCCTCAACGAGGACAAGTCGCCGAGCCGCCGCCTCGGTGGCATCGACAACCGCGGCAGCCACTTCTACCTGGCCACCTACTGGGCCCAGGAGCTGGCCAAGCAGACCGACGACGCCGAGCTGGCCCAGGCCTTCGCCGGCCTGGCCGCGACGCTGACCGAGCAGGAGTCGGCCATCGTGGACGAGCTGATCGCCGTCCAGGGCTCGCCGGTCGACCTCGGCGGCTACTACCAGCCGGACCCGGCCAAGGCCGCCGCCGTGATGCGCCCGTCGAAGACCTTCAACGAGGCGCTCGCCAACCTCGGCTGAATCCAGGCGAGTTGAGGCACCGGAGGCCCCCGGGTCGGTCCGTACGGACCAGCCCGGGGGCCTCCTCCGTGCTCAGGCGCCGGCCGGCCGCCGGCGGCCGAGCAGGCCGGTCTCGTGCAGCAGGAGCGCCTGGCCGCCCCACACCAGCACGGTGCCGACCAGACAGGCGAGCGCGACCAGGATGCCCATGCCGATCCTGACCGGCCGGTGCTCGGCCACCTCGCCGGTCGAACCGTCCGCCCACACCTGCTCCCGATGGCCGTCCGGGTGGTCGCCGTCGCGGGAGCGGCGGACCTGCTCCCAGTCCTGCCCGGCCGCCGTCCAGCGGTAGGTGCAGCTGTAGACGTCGATCGAGCCGATCGGGCCGCGGTCGCTCTCCAAGGTCTCCGAACCGGAGACGTGGCAGCCGCTCAGGGTGGCCGTCACCGCCTTGTCGGTGCGCATCCAGCTCCGGATGTCGTCCGTGGCGGACGCCGCCATCAGGACGCCGACCAGCGGCGGCACGAGCAGGAACAGGCCGATGCCCACGACCGCGCCGGGGGAGACCTCGTACCGCAGGAACGGTCCCGAGGCCGCCGCGCCCGCCAGCAGGGCGGCCCCGAACACCCACCCGTGCCAGGACAGCCACCCCGGGTCGTCGAACACCCACTGCCAGGCGGCCAGCCCGCCCACCACCGCCGCGACCAGGGCGGCCGCCAGGGCCACCAGGACGCAGGCCCGCTGCAACGCGCTCCACTTGGACACGCTCGTGCCCCCTCCGCACTCGGCTCCGCCTCCATCCTGGCGGAGGGGTGCGACATGATCCAGAGCCCGGCACCGGGACCGCTGTGCCCCAGGACCGCGCTTCCCCGGGACCGCTCTGCCCCGGGACCGTCCTCAGGACAGTCCGAGCAGTGCCCCGGCCCCGGCCGCCGCCACCACCAGGAGCAGGGCGGCCCCGTGCGGGCGCCACAGGGCGAGGGCGGTGCCGACGGCCTCGCGCAGCAGGAGGTACGGGCCGTGCGCCAGCGGGCCGTCCGCGCCGAGCACGGCGGCGGGGGCGCCGGCCCGGCGGGCGGCGAGGGCGGAGCGGACGGTGTGGAAGCCGTTGGTGACCACCGTGCAGCGGTAGCCGGGGTGCTCGGCGGCCATCAGGGCGGCGCTGAAACGCAGGTTCTCGGCGGTGTTCACGGCCCGCTCCTCGCGCCGGATCCGCTCGGCCGGGACGCCCCGGGCGACCAGGTAGCGGGCCATCGCGGCGGCCTCGGTGCAGTCCTCGTGCGGGCCCTTCCCGCCGGTCACCACGACCAGCGGGGCGTACCCGGCGGCCTCCTCGGCGGCGAAACGTTCCAGCGCGGCGTCCAGCCGGGCCGCCAGCGGGGGCCCGGGCTCGCAGCCCTCCAGCGCGGCGCCCAGGACCACCAGGTAGTCGGAGCCGGCCGGCACGGGCCGGCGGCGGTGGTACAGCGCCAGGCCGAGGAAGCCGAGCAGCCAGAGCGGGACGGACCCGCAGAGCAGGACGGCGACGAACAGCAGGACGTGCATATACGTTCGAACGCCTGCGGCGGAACGACCGTTCCGGGGCGCTCCCGGAACGGCGGAACCCCCGTTCCGGAGGCGGAACGGGGGTTCCCGGGAACGGTCGTTCCGCGGTGGGTGGTGGGGTGGCCTCAGCCGGCCTCGGCCGCCGGGGTGGCGCCCGCCACCGGGGCGGCCGGGGCGGCCGGAGCCGAGCCGGGGCGCCGGTCGCGCTTGTGCAGCGAGGCCAGGTAGGCGTTGTACGCCTCCAGCTCGGCGTCGCCGGTGCGCTCCTCGGAGCGGTCGCGGCGGCGGGCCTGCCGCTGTTCCGAGCCCATCCACTGGTAGACCAGCGCGATCAGCACGATCGCGGTCGGGATCTCGCCGAACGCCCAGGTGATGCCGCCGGCCAGCTTCTGGTCCTCCAGCAGGTTGGTCCCCGGTGGTGCGCCCTCCACGGTGAAGGTGGTGACCAGCGGGTGGCCCGCCATCATCACCGCCACGCCGAAGAAGGCGTGGAACGGCATCCCCATGAACAGCTCGATGATCCGCATCACGTGGCCCGGGCGGTGCGGGCCCGGGTCCACGCCCATGATCGGCCAGAAGAAGGCCAGACCGGTGAGCAGGAAGTGCACCATCATGAAGATGTGCCCGAGGCGGTACTGCATCAGGAAGTCGAACAGCGGGGTGAAGTAGACCCCGTACAGGCTCGCGATGAACATCGGGATGGTGAACGCCGCGTGCGAGACGATCCGCATGTACCGGCTGTGCAGCAGCGCCACCAGCAGCTCGCGCGGCCCGCGCGGACGGCCCTTGCCGGCCGGGCGCAGGGCGCGCAGCGCCAGCGTGATCGGGGCGCCCAGCAGCAGCAGGATCGGCGTCAGCATGGAGAGCACCATGTGCTGGATCATGTGCGCGCTGAACAGCACCATGCCGTAGTCGTTCAGCCCGGTGCAGGTGACCAGCAGCATGGTGGCGACACCCGCCGCCCAGCCGACCGCCCGGCCGATCGGCCAGCGGTCGCCGCGCCGGTACAGCCGCACCACGCCCGCCGCGTACAGCCCCAGGAGGACCAGTCCGCCGAGCAGGAACACCCAGTCGGGGGACCAGGTCCAGACGTTGGACAAGCTGAACGGGCCTAGTTGGGTCATCCCGCCGTGGTGGTGCATTCCTGACATTCCGTCGCCCATCGGCGGGTCCTGCTTTCCGTCCTCGTGGTCCAAAACGCGGGTCCGGTTCGCCCGTTTTGCTTGACATACAGCCTAGGTGGGCCTTACCCCGGGCCATCCCCCCACCCCCTCCGTACGGGTGTCTCCCCGCCGGAGCGCCTCCTGGCTAGACTGACCGGCCGGTCGGCGGGGAGGCTCGGGGCTCGGAGTCCGAGGGCTCGGGGATTCGGCAGGGAGGCTCGGAGATGGCGACGGAACACGGTCCCGCGGCGCCCACCATGGTCGCGCTGACCGGGGCGACCGGCTTCATCGGCTCCGGCGTGCTCGCGGCCCTCGCCGCGCGCGGCGTCCGGGTACGCGCCCTGGCCCGCACACCGCCCCAGGACGCCGTACCGGGCACCGCCTGGGTCCCGGGCGACCTGGCCGACCCGGCGGCGCTCACGGAGCTCTGTACGGGCGCCGGGGCACTGGTGCACCTCGCCTCCCGGGTCGACGGCGGAGCCGAGGAGTGCGAGGCGGTCAACGACCGGGGCACCGCCGCCCTGATGGCGGCCGCCACCCGCGCCGGGGTGCGGCGGATCGTCCACCTCTCCACGGCCGCGGTCTACGGCGAGGGCCCGCACCGGGGCATCGAGGTGGACGAGGTGCCGCCCGCCCCGGTGTCCGAGGCCAGCCGCACCCGGCTGCTCGGCGAGCGCCACGCGCTGGCGGCCGGCGGGTGCGTGCTGCGCCCCGGACTGGTGACCGGCACCGGCGACCGCTGGGTGGTGCCCGCGCTGGCCGAGCTGGTCCGCCGGGTGCCGGTCCGCTGGGAGGGCGGCCGCACCCGGCTCTCGATGGTCGACCGCGCCGACCTGGCCCGGCTGATCACCGCGCTCGCCCTGGACGGGCAGGCCGCCCCGACGGGCGTCCACCACGCCTCGCACCCCGACCCGGTCCGCGGCGGCGACCTGCTCACGGCCCTGGCCGCCCTCGGCCTGCTGCCCGCCCCGGACGGCCCGGACACCCCCTGGGAGGAGTGCCGCCGACTGCTGGCCGCCGCGCCCGGCCGGGTCTCCGAGCGGCAGTTCGGCCTGATCGCCCGCGACCACTGGTACCGCAGCGACCGGATCTGGCACCTCGCCGCCTGCCCGCCCGGCCCCGGCCCCCTGGCCCGCCTCCCCGAGGCCGCCCCCTGGTACCGCCAGGCGCTCGGCCGGCCCTGAGGGGCCGCCGGGAGGCGGGCGTCGCGGCCGGGGTCCTCCCGGTCCCGGTTCAGGAGGCCGCGTCGGCGAGCAGCGCGGTGGTCAGCTCGTGGAGGCGCCGCGCCGCCTCGGGGTCGAAGGCGGGGCCGGTGAGCTCCAGTGGCTCGCCCGTCATGGAGGCGGAGAGGATCTCGGCGGGCGGCGCGTCGAGCGCCGCCAGGACCGGCACGATCCCCTCCTCCACCGGCCTGGCGTTCCGCCGCGCGGCTTCGATCTGCTCGGCCATGACCGGGTCGTACTCGCCCGAGAAGCCGGTGCGGACGCTGCCCGGGTTCAGCAGCACGTACCGCACCGGCCCGGCCGGCCGCCGCTGGGCGAACCCGACGCCGAGCAGGTCGTTGAGGCGGCTGCCCTGCATCAGGGCGTCGATGCCGCTGTAGTCGCGCTCACGGCCCAGGTCGTTCCAGCGGATCTCGCCGAAGTCGATGCCCGGGCCGCAGACGTTGACCACGACGGGCGCCGGTGCGGCGGCCAGCAGGTCGGCCAGTTCGTGGCTGAGGACGAAGCGGCTCAGGTAGTACAGCGCGAAGGTGTGCTCGAAGCCCTCGGCCGTGACCAGGCGCGTGGATCGGAAGTGCTGGGCGCACAGGACCAGCGCGTCGATCCCGGCGAAGCGGCCTCGGATCTCATCGGCGGCCCTGCGGTTCTCGCTGACCAGGCTGAGGTCGGCGGCGATGAAGTGTGCGCGACCTCCGGCGCCGATGCGTTCGGCCTCCGCGAGCACCTCGGCGCCCTTCTCGGCGTTGCGGCCGAGGACGACGACCTCGTCGCCGCGCCCCAGGTACGTCAGGGCAACGGCCTTGCCGATGCCGTCCGTACCACCCGAGACAACAATCGTTTTCACGCTGGGACCTCCACGGAACGGTGAACACGGGAGAACTCGCGGCGGGGAACGCCGGTGCGGCGGGAACCGACCTGTGGGAAGGCGTGCGGATACGCGCGCCGCCAAGTCATCGATTGATGACTCAGTCGAAGCTAATCGCGCCGGGATAGCATGTCAACGGCTGATGACTTGATGCCGCAGCACCTGTCGACCCACCGGGAGAACGCCGTGACCGCACCGTCGAGCAGTCGGCCGCCACGTCACAAGCGCGACCGGGAGGCCACCCGTGCCGCCCTGCTGGCGGCCGCCCGGGTCCACTTCGGCCGCGAGGGCTACGCCGGGGCGAACGTCCGCGGCATCGCCCAGGATGTGGGCGTGGACGCCTCGTTGGTGTTCCGGTACTTCGGTTCGAAGCGGAAGCTGTTCGAGGAGGCGTCGGCCGAGGACGCGCAGGAGGCCGGGGCCGTGCTGGCCGGCCCGCCCGGCCAACTCCCTTACAGGCTGCTGGAGATGATCCTCCGCGAGGAACGGCCGGAGTCGGTGGGCGACCACCCGTTCATCGCCATGCTGCGGTCGGCCGGCGACGAGACGATCCGCGGTCAGCTGCACGACCAGGTGTGCGACACCTACATCGCGGGCCTGCGCGCCCTGGTCGACGGGCCGGACGCGGATCTGCGGGCTGAGCTGTTCAGCGCGTGGCTGCTGGGCATCAGCGTGGTGCGGACCGTGGTGCGCAGCGACGTGCTCGCCGCCGCGACCCTGCCCGAAGTGGCACCGTACTTCGACCAGGTGGCCGCCGCCCTGCTCGGCGGGGGCGGCTCCGCCGATGACCGACGAGGCGGGCCCGATCGTTGAGGGGCCGCCGGTGCCGGGGTCTTCCCGTTGCGGCGGCGGCCCCCATCGGGCGTGGGACCGTCAGGCCGTGGCCTGCCCGACGCCGGGGCGCTGGTTCTTCGCGTCGACGACGGCCCGGGTGACGATGGTCGTGCGCTCCACGACGGTGCCGGGCTTGATGCCGTACTCCTCCCGGACCTGCACGCCACGGCTGCCGAGGTACTGGTGGCTCTCCCGATCGAAGATCCACTCCGATCGCTCGCCGGTCTGGGGGTCGAGCCGCGCCAACGCGATCCCGTCGCGGCCGGAGACGTCCTGCGCGTGCTCGACCACCACCACGCCCGGGATCTTGCCGGCGGCCTCGTAGAGCGCGGCGGCGAGGGCGGAGGGGACGAGCTGCTCGCGGATGATGGAGCCGATCTCGTTGAACGCCTGCTGGTCGTGGTCCCGGTCGCCGCTCACCGTCGAGTAGACGGACTTCAGCAGCGCGTCGGGGTCGGCGGGCTGGGCCGCGAGCCACTGGTAGGTCAGCTGCTCGCGGGGCTCCTTGGTGTCCAGCGTGATGCCGCCCTTCGACTGGTAGCCCGGCTCGTCCAGCCAGCCCTTGGTGCCGTCGGGGGACTTCCACACCTCGCGGTCGTGCAGCGGCTGGACCCAGGTGGCGGACTCCCCGGTGTCCACGTTGTGACGGGTGGCCATGAAGGAGACCTGGCTCTTGACGTAGACGAACTGGCCCGATCCGGGCTGGGGCGTGGTGCGCGCCGTCGCGGCGGCGGCGATCGCGTGGACCGTCGAGGCGAGCTGGACGGTGCTCCCCTCCTCGATCTGCACGACGGGTGCCCTGACCAGCCGTGGGGAGCCGACGGTGTCGGCCGGGGTGTTCAGGGAGACGACCACGGCGAGGGCCGCGGCCGCGGCGACCGGCGCCGCGAAGAGGACGGTGCGGCGCAGCGGGCGCCGTACCGGGGCGGCCGCGGGGGCGGCCTGGTCGGGCCGGTGGATCTCGCTCATCAGGTGCTCCTCGAGCAGGTCCTGGCGGTCGGCCGCCAGGCGGGGATCGGCCGGCGCCGGCAGTAGACGCGCCAGTTCCGCGTGGTCGAGCGGTTCGGTGTGCCGCCGCGAGTTGCGGATCATCGGTGCGTCTCCTTGTGCGGCCGGGCCGCGGTGCTGCGGCTGCCCTGTACTTGTCCGGGGATCGGGAGCGGTTCCGTGTTCTGCTGCGCGGCGCGCAGTTCCTCGGCCGCGAGTCTGCGCAGTCGGGTGCGGGCGCGGGAGAGGCGCGAGCGTACGGTGCCGACGGGTATGCCGAGGGTGGCCGCCGCCTCCGCGTAGCCGAGCCCGGACCAGACGCAGAGCGCGAAGACCTCGCGTTCCGAGCGCCGCAGGCGCCCCAAGGCCTTGTGGGCGGCGGCGAGTTGCTCGGAGTCGGCGATGCGGCCGACGAGTTCGTCGGCGAAGTCGGGGACCGGGTCGGTCGCGGGCATGCGGGCCAGGGCCGCGCTGTGGCGGCGGGCGGCGCGCGTCGTGTTGCGCAGCACGTTGACGGCGATGCCCATGAGCCAGGGGCGTGGGCTGTCGCCCTCGTCGCGGAGTTTCCCGCGCAGGCGCCAGGCCTCGAGGAAGGTCAGCGAGACCACGTCCTCGGCGAGTGCCCAGTTCCCGGTCACGCGCACGGCGTGGCGGTACACCAGGGAGGCGTGGTCCCGGAAGAGGTCGCGGAACGCTTCGGGGTTCCCGGCCCGGAGCCGGGAGTGTGGATGGTTCACGTCATGCCTTGTCCGGGCGGGAGGGCCGGTTCCCGTGACCCGGGTCACCATCCGCGGTGTCAGTTCCTGGGGACCAGGGTGTTCTCGTTGCGGCGGCCGGCGGCGTGGTCGTCGATGTTGCGGGCGGTGGCGTCGATGATCTGGCCGACGGCGGTGCGGGTGAAGTAGGCCTGGTGGCTGGTGACGAGGACCTGGGGGAAGGTGACGAGGCGGGCGAGGGTGTCGTCGGTGATGCCCTCGATGGAGCGGTCGGTGAAGAAGACGCCGGTCTCCTCCTCGTAGACGTCGAGGCCGACGCCGGAGAGGCGGCCGGCGCGCAGGGTCTCGACCAGGGCGGCGCTGTCGACGAGGCCGCCGCGGCTGGAGTTGATGAGGATGGCGTCGTCCTTCATGCGGGCGAGGGCGGCGCCGTCGATGAGGTGGTGGGTGGCCGGGAGGAGGGGGACGTGGAGGCTCACCAGGTCGGCGCGGGAGAGGAGTTCGGGCAGTTCGGTGTAGTGCATGCCGAGGTCGAGGCAGGCGGGGTTCCGCGCGATGTCCCAGCCGAGGAGTTCGGTGCCGAAGCCGGCGGCGATGCGGGCGAAGCACTCGCCGATCTTGCCGGTGCCGATGACGCCGACGGTCATGCCGTGGATGTCGCGGCCGAGGAGCCCGTCGAGGCGGAAGTCGAACTCGCGGGAGCGGCTCGCGGCGCGGGTGAGGCGGCGGTTGACGGCCAGCGCGAGGGTCCAGGCGTGTTCGGCCACGGAGTACGGGCTGTAGTGGGAGACCCGGGCGACGGTGAGGCCGAGTTCGGCGGCCGCGTCGAGGTCGATGTTGTTGAAGCCGGTGGAGCGCTGGGCGATCAGCTCGGTGCCGCCGGCGGCGAGGACGGCGAGGGTCTCGGCGTCCAGGACGGCGTTGACGCTGCTGCTGACGGCCGGGTAGCCGGCGGCCAGCGGGGCGGTGTCGCGGTTGAGGAACACGTCGAGGCAGCGCAGCCCGTGGCGGCCGGCGAAGGCCTGCTCCAGCAGCGGCCGCTCGTCGGCCTGCACTCCGTAGGCGAGGATCTCCATGCCGGACACGCTAGCGGCGGGGGCCGCCGGACGCCCGCCGGGTGCGGCAAGCGCCCCTGGGACGTACGGAGGCCTGGGACGTACGGAGGCCCCCGGGCCGCGCGGGGCGGGCCGGGGGCCTCCGGGGAGGGCGGGGGGCGGTCAGAGGACCGTCTCGGCCTCCAGGTAGCGGTCCTGCGGTACGGTCTTCAGCTCGGCGACCGCCTCGGCCAGCGGCACCAGGTTGATGTTGGTGCCCTGCAGCGCGGTGATGTGCCCGAAGGCGCCCTTGTGGACGGCCTCGACGGCGTGCCAGCCGAAGCGGGTGGCGAGCACCCGGTCGTAGGCGGTCGGGGTGCCGCCGCGCTGGGTGTGGCCGAGGATCACCGGGCGGGCCTCCTTGCCGAGGCGGTGCTCCAGTTCGCGGGAGAGCTGGGTGGCGATGCCGGTGAACCGCTCGTGGCCGTAGATGTCCTTGGTGCCCTCCTCCCAGTGCATGGTGCCGGGCTCGGGCTTGGCGCCCTCGGCGCAGACCACGATGGCGAACTTCTTCTGGCGGTCGAAGCGCTCGCGGACGACCTCGGTGAGCTTGTCGATGTGGAACGGGCGCTCCGGGACGACGATGGCGTGCGCGCCGGCGGCCATGCCCGCGTTCAGCGCGATCCAGCCGGTGTGCCGGCCCATGACCTCGACGACCATGACGCGCTGGTGGGACTCGGCGGTGGTCTTCAGCCGGTCCAGCGCCTCGGTGGCGACCGAGACGGCGGTGTCGAAGCCGAAGGTCACGTCGGTGGCGGCGATGTCGTTGTCGATGGTCTTGGGCACGCCGACGATCGGCAGGCCCGCGTCGCTCATCAGCTTGGCGGCCTTCAGGGTGCCCTCGCCGCCGATCGGGATGACCGCGTCCAGGCCGAGGTCGGCGCAGTACTTCTTGGCCCGTTCGACGCCGTCCCGCAGGTGGCTCGGCTGGACCCGGGAGGAACCGAGGATGGTGCCGCCCTGGGCCAGGATGCCGCTCACCGAGTCCAGGGTCAGGGGGCGGTGGTGGCCCTCAAGGAAACCGCGCCACCCGTCCTCGAACCCGATGATCTCGTCGCCGTGGTCGACCACCCCCCGGTGGACCACGGAGCGGATCACCGCGTTCAGGCCGGGGCAGTCACCGCCGCTGGTCAGCACTCCGATACGCATTAGCTTTGCAACTCCCGAGCAGAACCGAGGAACGGCCGGACTACAGGCTGGGACGACGAGCCGTCACCGTAACGGGGCGCTCCCTCGCCGTGGTGGCGGGGAGGTGGCCGCGGGGTGAAGGACCGGCCGATCCGGACAGAACGCCCGAAAACGGCCGCGAAGTCGAGCATACGGCCCCTGGTCCGGCCGGGCAGGAGCCGACGCGGGAGCGGCGCCGTCGGCGCCCCCGCGCGGAATTGCAGCCTGCTGCCGAGGAGGGTGTGCAGTAGGCAGCCCCATTGTGGTACGTCCGGGGCCGCCCGCGGACCGGGTGACCGCATGGCGGGCACCCGGCCGGGGCGTACGGATGTACTACTGGGGACGCGTCGCGGCCGCGATGCGCTCGGCGCGCAGCGCGTCGTACCAGGTGGTGTCGGCCGGCGGCAGCGCGGCGACGTCCAGCGCCAGCTTGAGCAGCATGTCGGCCACGGCGGGGTTGCGGGCCAGCACCGGGCCGTGCAGGTAGGTGCCGAACACGGTGTCCCGCCAGGCGCCCTCGGTGCCGTCACCGGTGCCGTTGCCCCGGCCGACGCTGACGGTGGCGAAGGGCTGCACGCCCTGGCCGAGATGGGTGACGCCCTGGTGGTTCTCGAAGCCGGTCAGCTGCGGCAGGCCGAGCCGGGGGTCGACGTCGGCGAGCACGTCGCCGACGCAGCGGGCGCCCTCGCCGCGGGTGGTCCAGACGTCGAGCAGGCCCAGGCCCGGCTCGCGCTCGCCGAGGTCGTTGATGAACTCGTGGCCCATGATCTGGAAACCGGCGCAGACACCGAAGATGATCGCGCCGTTCTCGGCGGCCCGCACCAGGCCGCTGTCGGCGCGCAGCCGCTCGGCGGCCAGGCGCTGCGGGCGGTCCTCGCCGCCGCCGATCAGGTAGATGTCGCCGCTGGTGGGGATCGCCTGGTCGGAGCGGACGTCGATCCGGGTCACGTTGAGGTGGCGCTGGCGGGCCCGGCGCTCCACGACCAGGGCGTTGCCCCGGTCGCCGTAGGTGCTGAGCAGGTCCGGGTAGACCCAGACCACGCGCAGGCTGCTCTCACTCATCCTCGAAGGCCTTCCGTCACGTAAAGACTGGTGTGCGGGCGCGGCATCAGCCGGCCACGACCTTCCGCAGCTGCTGGAAGGCGGTGTAGTTGGCGATGGCCTCGATCCGGCCGGGCGGGGCCATCCGGACGGCCTGCTCCAGCGTGTCGACCACGTGGAACTGGAGTCCGGCGACCTCCAGGCGGACGGCCAGGTCCAGCTTGCGCTGGCCCATCACGAAGACCGGGTGCCCGGCGAGGCGCTCGTAGTCGACGTCCCACAGCCAGGAGGTGTCGGTGCCGTCGGCGTCGAGGGCGTTGACGGAGAGGATCACCGGGGCGGGCGGGCCGTCGATCAGCGAGAAGGTCTCCAGCCAGCCGGCCGGGTTCTTGGCCAGCAGCAGGCGGATGTCCCGGCCCTGGTACTGGACCACGTCGTAGCGGCCGGCCACGGCGGCCACCGAGCGCATCCGCTCCAGGGCGACCTGCGGGGCGACGCCGAACACGGCGGCGACGGCGGCCGAGCTGGTGGCGTTGGCCAGGTTGGCCCGGCCCGGCAGCTGGAGCTGGATCGGCCAGGCGCCGCGCTGCGGGTCGATCACGTGGGTGCCCTGGAGCGCCCAGTGCGGGTTGGGCCGGCGGAAGCCGCAGTCCTGGCAGAACCAGTCGTCGCCGGGGCGCTGCATCACACCGCCGCAGGCGGGGCAGGACCAGGCGTCCTCCTTCCAGGCCTGTCCGGCGGCCACCCAGACCACCTTCTTGCAGGAGGAGGCGGCCCAGGTCACCAGCGGGTCGTCGGCGTTGGCGATGACCACGGCCTCGGTGTTCTGGAGGCCCTCGCGCCACTTCTCGGCCATCATCCGGGTCTCGGCGGCGCGGTCGAGCTGGTCGCGGGAGAGGTTGAGCAGGGCGATCGCCTTGGGGCGGGTGTCGCGGGCGACCATCGCCAGGTACTTCTCGTCGACCTCGATCACGCCGAAGCGGGCGTCGTTGCCGCCGGCCAGGGCGGAGGTGATGCCGGCGGGCATGTTGGCGCCCAGGGCGTTGGAGACCACCGGACCGGCGGCGCGCAGCGCCTCGGCGATCAGGCGGGTGGTGGTGGTCTTGCCGTTGGTCGCGCTGACCAGGACGACGTCGAGGTTCTCGGCGAGGGTGGCGAGCAGGTCGGGGTCGAGCTTGAGGGCGACCTTGCCGCCGATCACCGAGCCGCTCCCGCGCCCGGCCTTGCGCGACACGGCGGCGGCGACCCGGCCGGCGGTGACCGCGATCTTGGCGCGGGCCGGCAGCGAGGCGTCGCGTGCGCCTGTGGGCTCCGATTCGGTGCCTGCCATGCTCAGTGGTTCCTCCTTGCTGCGGCACCACCCGTGGCCGAATAACGGGCCGTCGGGCGGCGGGGACGGGGGTCAGCCTACCGACTCCGTCGCCCGACCGGACGATCCGGACCCCGTGCCGCCTGCTGCGACGCGCTCGCGGGTGCTGCTGACGGCCTGTCGGGGAGAGCGGTGTACGGAGCAGCCCCAAGGGTTCGGCTCCGAACCCCTACTGCTTTGACGACGCTCGACGACCACCGTCGGGTTCCCGACCTGCCCGGGTAAGGATCTGGTGAAGAAATGATCAGCGTCCCGGATGGTGGGCGCAGCCGGCCGGATCCCCGGCGGCCAGCGTGGCGGTGATCACCAGGGTGCCGTCCTCGGCCCGGAAGTCCAGCGGCGCGTCCAGCCGTCGCATCGCGGCGATCAGCCCGGTGTTGCCGCCCTGGGTCACCGCGTACACCGTGCGGACGCCGGCCGCCCGGGCCGTCGCCGACAGCCGCCGCAGCAGCGCCGCGCCCAGCCCGTGCCGCTGCCAGTCGTCCTCGACCAGGACGGCCAGCTCGGCCTCGCCGTCGTCCCACATCAGGTGCCCGAGCGCGAGGATCCGCCCGTCCGGGGCGGCCACCGCGTAGCTGCGGCCGTGCCGCGGGTCCAGCAGGTGGTCCAGGTAGCGGCCGGCGTCGCGGACCGGGCCGTGGTAGCGCAGCCGCAGCGCGGCGGGGGAGCAGCGCCCGTGCATCGCCAGCGCCGCCGCCCGGTCGGCCGGCCCGGCCGGGCGCAGCAGCAGCCCGGTCCCATCCGGCAGGGACAGCCGGGACGGGGCCTCCGGCGCCGGACCGGCGGCGCGGACGGCGGGCGGGTGCGGCCGCACGGTCCGGTACGGGCCGCCGGTGAGCGCGGGCGGCCGGGTGGCCTGGCCCTCGGGCGCCGCGCACCTGCGGTCGGACCTGCGGAAGGGCCGGTGCCAGAGCCGTTCGGGGCGAGTGCGTGATGCCTTCATGCCGCCGACGCTACCGACGGTGCGCTTCCGTTCGGTTACGTGATCGTGAACGGGCGAATGCCCGGGTGCGCGGCCGGGCGGGGTGGGACAGGGCGGGCCCCCGCCCGGGACGGCGGCACGGGTGGCCGGGACGGCATCGGCGCAGGTCGCGACCGGTGCCTCAGGCGGCTGGGACAGCGGGCGGCCGACGGTGGACGGCGTTCCCCGGTGCTCCTGGTGAGCAGGAGGCCACGCCCCGTACGGCCACACCCGTACGTCCACGCACCGAAGGCCGTTTCCATGCGCGACACCCCGTCCGTCCCCACCACCGACACCACCGCCACCACCGAGACCGCCACCACCGAGACCGCCGCCACCACCGGCATCCCCGCCGTCCCGCACGCCCGCCGGGCTCCGGTCGGCACCGCGCTCACCGGGCTGCTCGACCGGCAGGCGCAGACCCGGCCCGGCGCGCCGGCCGTCCTCGGCGAGGGCGGCGGCCTCACCTTCCAGGAGCTGGCCGGGACCGCCCGCGGGCTGGCCGCGCGGCTGCGCCGCCTGGGCGCCGTCCCGGACGGCTGCGTCGGCCTGTACGTCGAGCCGTCCGTCGAGCTGGTCGCCGGGGCCTGGGGCGTGCTGTACGCCGGGGCCGGCTACCTGCCGCTGTCGCCGGAGTACCCCGAGGACCGGATCCGCTACATGGTCGAGGACAGCGGCACCCGGATCGTGCTGACCCAGGCGCACCTGCGCGAGCGGCTGGCCGCGCTGGCCCCGGCCGGGACCGCGGTCGTCACCTTCGAGGCCTTCGAGGACGCCGCTCCGCCGCCGGAAGCGGCGGAGGAGGCACAGGAGGAAGCGCCCGAGGCGGCCGCCGAGCCGGAGTCGCTGGCCTATGTGATCTACACCTCGGGCAGCACCGGCCGCCCCAAGGGCGTGATGATCGAGCACCGCTCGGTGGTCTCCCAGCTGCGCTGGATGCACTCCGCCGGGCACCTCGCCCCCGGGACCACCGTGCTGCAGAAGACCCCGATGAGCTTCGACGCCGCGCAGTGGGAGATCCTCGCCCCGGCCGTCGGCGCCCGGGTGGCGGCCGGCACGCCCGGCCTCTACCGGGACCCGGAGGCGCTGGTCGCCGCCGTCCGGCGGCACGGGGTGACCGCGCTCCAGTGCGTGCCCACCCTGCTCCGGGCGCTGCTGGACACCGAGGGCTTCGCCGACTGCACCGGCCTGACCCGGGTGTTCTCCGGCGGCGAGGCGCTCTCCCGGCGGCTCGCCCGCGACCTGGGCCGCGCCCTCCCGCAGGCCGCGCTGGTCAACCTGTACGGCCCGACCGAGTGCACCATCAACGCCACCTGGCACCTGGTCGACCCGGCCGATCCGGCCGACGGCGCCGGCTCGGTGCCGATCGGCCGACCGGTGGCCGACACCCAGTGCCACGTCCTCGACGAGGAGCTGCGGCCGGTCGCCGCCGACGGCGTCGGCGAGCTGTACATCGGTGGCGTCCAGCTGGCCCGCGGCTACCTGAACCGGCCGGAGCTGACCGCGGAGCGGTTCGTCCGCTCCCCGTTCGCCCCCGGCGAGCGGCTGTACCGCACCGGCGACCTGGTGCGGTGGAACCCGGACGGCACCCTCCAGTTCGCCGGCCGGGTGGACAACCAGGTCAAGCTGCGCGGGTACCGGGTCGAGCTGGACGAGATCGCCCGCGCGATCGAGGAGCACACCTGGGTGCGCCGCTCGGCCGCGGTCGTCACCGGGGACGACCGCACCGGGCACCCGAACCTGGTCGCCTGCGTCGAGCTCAACCCGCGCGAGGCCGCCCTGATGGACCAGGGCAGCCACGGCGGCCACCACCAGTCCAAGGCCAGCAAGCTCCAGGTCAAGGCCCAGCTGTCCGACCCGGGCCTGCGCGACCGGGCCCGGCTGGCGGGCCGCGAGCGGATCGGGCTGCCCGGCCGGAAGGAGACCGACGCCCAGCGCCGGGAGGCCTTCGCTCGCAAGAGCTACCGCTTCTACGACGGCGGCGCGGTCACCCGGGACGACCTCACCGCGCTGCTCGCCCCGCGCCCGGCCGGCACCTTCGGCCGCGACCTGGAACTGCTGAGCCTGCCCGAACTCGGCCGCGTCCTGCGGTGGTTCGGCCAGTTCCACAGCGAGGAGCGGCTGCTGCCCAAGTACGCCTACGCCTCGCCCGGCGCGCTGTACGCGACCCAGCTGTACCTGGAGACCGGCGGCCTGGACGGGCTCGCGGCCGGGCTGTACTACTACCACCCGGTCGAGCACGTCCTGGTCCGGATCGGCCCCGCTGGTGCGCGGCCGGGCCCGGATGGCGGGGCCTACCTGACGCTGCACTTCTCCGGGAAGCACGGCGCCATCGAGCCGGTCTACAAGAACAACATCCGGGAGGTGCTGGAGTTCGAGACCGGCCACATGCTGGGCGTCCTGGCGGAGGTGCTGCCCGAGTACGGGCTGGACGTGCGCCCGATCGGCCTCGACCCGGCGGCCAAGGGCCGGCTGGACGTCGCCGGGGAGGACCACTACCTGGGCGCCTTCGCGGTCGTCCGGGCCGGCGGCCCGGCGCGGGACGAGGGCACCGAGCTGTACGTCCAGGCCCACGAGGGCCGGGTGGACGGCCTGCCGGGCGGCCTCTACCGGTACGCCGACGGCGAGTTGACGCACGTCTCGGAGGAGGTGGTGGAGTCCCGGCACGTGATCGCGATAAACCAGGCCGTCTACGCCCGGGCCTCGTTCGGCATCACGGCCGTCGCCCGCGCCGAGGAGGAGTGGCTGCGGTACATCGTGCTCGGCGCCGAGCTGCACCGCCTCCAGCGCAACGGCCTGGGGCTGGGCTTCATGTCCTCCGGCTACAGCTCCAAGTCCGGCCACCCGCTGCCCGCTTCGCGCCGCATCGACGAGATCCTGGCCGGCCGCGGCATCACCCCGGGACCGTCCTACTTCTTCCTCGGCGGCAAGGTGAGCGAGGAGCAGATCCGCAGCGAGGGCATGCACGAGGACACCGTCCACATGAAGGGACCGGCCGAGCTGATCAAGGACCAACTGGCCACCCTGCTGCCCGACTACATGCTGCCCAACCGGGTGCTGGTGATGGACGCCCTGCCGCTCACCGCCAACGGCAAGGTGGACCTCAAGGCGCTGGCCGCCTCCGAGGCCGTCCGCACGGCCGGCGTGCGCGGCGCGTACGTCGCACCCGCCACCGGGTACGAGCGGCGGCTGGCCGAGGCCTGGGGGCGGGCGCTGGGGTACCAGGAGGTGTCGGTGACGGACGAGTTCTTCGCCGTCGGCGGGAACTCGCTGATCGCCGTCGCCCTGGTCCACCGGATCAACCGCGAGTTCGGCGTCGCGCTGCCGCTCCAGGTGCTGTTCGAGTGCCCCCGGCTGGGCGACCTGGCCGCGCGCGTCGAACGGGCCTGCGGCGAGGGCGGCGAGCGCGCGGGCGGGGACACCGGCGGGAGCGCGGCCTCCCGGCTGGTGCCGCTGCACCCGGGGGCGGCCGACCGGGCCGTGTTCTGCTGGCCCGGACTGGGCGGCTACCCGATGAACCTGCGGCCGCTCGGCCGGGAGGCGAGTGCGGGCCGGGCCTTCTACGGCGTCCAGGCGCACGGCGTCAACCCGGGCGAGACGCCGTACCCGACCATCCGGGAGATGGCCGCCGCCGACGTCGCCGAGCTGCGCCGGGTGCAGCCGCGGGGGCCGTACACGCTGTGGGGCTTCTCCTTCGGCGCCCGGGTCGCCTTCGAGGCGGCCTGGCAGCTGGAGCGGGCCGGGCAGCGGGTGGAGCGGCTGCTGCTGATCTGCCCCGGCAACCCGAAGGTGCGCCGGGACGACGCCCGGTCGTGGGGCCGTGAGGCCTCGTACGCCAACCCGGCGTACCTGACCATCCTGTTCGGGGTGTTCGCCGGCCGGATCAGCGGCCCCGACCTGGAGCGCTGCCTGGCCGAGACGGTGGACGAGGCGACCTTCGTCGCCTCCGTGCACCGGATGCTGCCGGAGCTGGACGAGGAGCTGATCCGGCGGATCACCGGGATCGTCGGCGAGACCTACGAGTTCGAGTACAGCTTCCGCGAGCTCGCCGAGCGGCGGCTGGAGGCGCCGGTGACCGTCTTCAAGGCCGCGGGTGACGACTACTCGTTCATCGAGGGCAGCACCGGCTACTCGGCCGCCCCGCCCACCGTGGTCGACCTGGCGGGCGACCACTACGGGGTGCTGCGGGAGCACGGGGTGGCCGAGCTGGCCGCCGCGATCCGGGAGGTGGAACGGACGGGCCCCGGGGAGCCCCCGGGCCGCTGATCGGATGATGTGGACACGCTCACGGATGGCTCAGGATCCGTGAGCGGGGGAGCCCCTTCGGATAGGGATGGCTCGGCTTTTCCGCCGATCCCGTCTCCTCCGAAGGGGCTTTCCGATGTCCGTGAAGAACTCCGCACTGGCCACCGCCTGTTGCGCCCTGCTGCTCGCCCTGCCGCTCGCCCTCGCCCAGTCGGCCGCCGCCGACAGCAACGGCCCCAAGACGCCCGAGGAGGCCGCCACCTGCCACCAGGTGCTCGGCGCCCTGCTCGGCGGCTTCGGGCCGATGCTCGGCGAGGCCGTGTGCGTCGTGCAGCCGGCCGACAAGGGCTGACGCCTCCCGGGAATCCGCCGCCGGCGGTGGCCGCCCTCCTCGGGCCGCCGCCGGCGGAGCCGGATCCCGGGCCCGCGCCGGGTGCGGGGCCGCCGGAGGCCGGCTCCGGATTCGCCCGGCCGGCCCACCGGGCGCGGTCCGGTCGTGGCGGCGGTCGGGTGCCGGGCCGACGATGAGGGGGCGGGGGCGGGGCGGGGGGCGAGAAGGGAGCAGGACCGTGCAGGAGTTCCTGGTCGAGATCACCACCAGCGTCCCCGAGGGCACCGCCGAGGAGGAGGTCGACCGGCGGCGCGCCGCCGAGGCCGTCCGCGCCCGCGAGCTCGCCGCCACCGGCCACCTGGCCAGGCTGTGGCGCCCGGTCGGCGAACGGCGCAGCATCGGCGTCTGGCGGGCGGCCGACGAGGCCCGGCTGCGCGCGGAGGTGCTCGGCAGCCTCCCGCTGCGGCCGTGGATGACCGTCGTGGTGACCCCGCTCGAACCGCACCCCAACGACCCGGGCCCGGCCTGAGGCGGCGGCTCAGGCGATGCGGGTCGGCGCGTCCTGGAGGGTGTGGCCGGTGGCGGTCAGCAGCGTCGTCAGGACGGCCGGGGTCACCGGGTGCTCGGTGCGGAGGTAGAGCTCGTCGGCGGCGGGGTGGGGGTGGACGGCGAGCAGCGTGATCCGGTGGTCGGCGAGCGTCGTGCCGGTGTGGGCGAGGGCCGTGGTGCGCACCCGCCAGAGCGCGACCGGGGGCGGGGCATGCGGTGACCACCAGCTGTGGAGCAGGGCGGTGGCGAGCAGGGCGAGCGCGGAGGCGGCCACGACGACCGGGCCGTCCGGGCCGTGGACGACGATCTTGGCGATGAGGTCGGCCGCCGTGACGGAGAGGAAGACGGCGGCGAGTTCGACGGTGTCACGGCGCCAGCGGTGGGTGCGGCGGGCACCGGGGCCGGCGGGGGCACGGAGGGGAGAGGGCTTCGAATGCTCCATGCCACCACCGTGCCCGACCGGTGTTTCCCGGTCGGGCATCCGTCGTGACCGGCCGGTTACGGTCCGCGCCGGGGTGTTACGGGAGGAACGCGCGGGGCCGAGTCGGGAGGCCGGGCCGCCGGTGGTCTAGCCGAGCAGGTCGCGGGCCGCGGCCTTGACCTCGGCGAGCAGGAGGTGGAGGTCGGCCTCCGTCGTGGCGGCGTTGAGGAGGCAGGCGCGGAGCAGCTCGGCGCCGTCCAGGCGGGCGCCGGTGACGAAGACCCGGCCGCGCCGTTGGACGGCGGCGGGGAGGTCGCGGTTGAGGGCGTCGCGGGCGGCCCCGTCCCGGCCGGGGGCGCGGTGGCGGAACGCCACGATCGAGGTCTGCACCTCGGCGAGCAGCTCCAACTCCTCGTCCGCTTCGACGAGTTCGCCGAGCCGGCGGGCCAGTGCGGTGCACCGGGCGATGTCCCGGGCGAGCCCGGCCCGGCCCTTGTGGGCGATGGTGGCCCAGACCTTGAGGGCCCGGAAGGGGCGGGTCTGCTCGGTGCCGTACTCGGAGAACCAGCCGAGCGCGCCGGCCGACTCGTCGCGCAGGTAGGACGGGACGAGGCTGAAGGTGCCGCGCAGTTCCTCGGTGTCGCGGACCAGCGCGCAGCCGCAGTCGACCGGGACGCCGAGCCACTTGTGCGGGTCGAGGGCGAGCGAGTCGGCGCGCTCCAGCCCGGCGTAGCGGTGGGCGATGGCCGGGTCGAGCCGGCCGAAGGCGCCGTACGCGCCGTCCACGTGCATCCAGAGGCCCTGCGCCTCGCAGAGGTCGGCGATCGGGCCGAACCCGTCCACCGCGCCGGCGCCGACGGTGCCGGCCGAGGCGACCACCAGGAAGGGCAGCAGGCCGGCCGCGCGGTCGCGCTCGACGGCCGCTCGCAGGTCGGCGGTGTCCAGCCGGCCGTCGGGACCGGTGGCCACGGTGCGCAGCTGCCGGCTGCCGAGGCCGAGCAGCTCGGCGGCCTTGCGGACGCAGGAGTGGGTCTCGCCGGTGACGTAGCCGACCAGCGGCGGCAGGCCCGCCAGGCCCTCCTCGCGGACGTCCCGGCCGGCCCGCCGGGCGGCGCGGTTGCGGGCGGCGGCGAGGCAGACGATGGTCGCCATCGAGGTGCCGGAGGTGAGCAGGCCGCCGCCGGCCGGGTGCGGGAAGCCGACCAGTTCGGCTATCCAGCGGACCACGGCGCGCTCCAGGTGGACGTCGGCGTGGTCGCCGCCGGCCGAGCTGGGGTTCATCGCGGAGGCGGCGAGGGTGGCGAGCACCCCGGCGGGGGCGGGGGCGGAGTTGACCCAGCCGAAGAAGCGCGGGTTGCCGTTGCCCATCGGGTACGGCAGGACGTCCCGTCCGATGGCGCCGATCAGCTCGTCGAGCGGGCGGCCCTCGGTGGGCAGCGGGGCGTCGAGCAGGGCCCGGCGGGCGGTCTCGTCCATGGGCTGCCAGACCGGGCGTCCGGGCAGGTCGGCGCGGTAGTCGGAGACGAGGTCGGCGGTGGCGTGGGCGGCACGGCGGAAATCGGCGTCGGTGACGTCGGTGCCGGTGACGTCGGTGCCGGGGGAGTCCTCGGTGGTCATGGCGTGCTCCAGGGAGGCCGGGGGACGGGCTGGGCGAGGCGCGGCGTCCTTGGCGCACCCGGGTCAGGCGATGATCGGGTGATCCTACGCAAGCAGGCCCGCACCGTGCGGTGCGAGCCTGCTTGCTGAGACCCGGGGGCGTCGGTCCGGGGGACCGGGGGCATCAGTCCAGCGAGCTGGACAGGCCGCTCGCCGAGCGGCAGTAGCCCTGCATCTCCTTGTTGGTGATCTTGGCGCAGAGCCGTCCGGCCGCGCCCCCGTCGGTGTAGTTGACCGTGTAGTAGCTGACCAGGCCCTCGGCGCAGGCCTTGCGCTGCCAGCCGTCGGCGGCGGTCGCGCACTGCTCGGACGCCCAGTCCTCGCGGTCCAGGTTGTACTTCATGGTGCGCGAGCCGACGCCGCGGCTGCAGTCCACCGCCCCGCCGCTGGCCTTGCCGTTGAGGCACCACTTGAGGGCCTCGGCGTAGACCTCGGGGTGGTTCGGGTAGTCGTGCGAGGAGAGGAAGAAGGTCGGGGCGTAGAAGAAGCAGGCGGACTGGAACAGCGACGGCTGGTCCTTGCACGGGTAGAGCGGGTCCTGGGCGAGCTTGTCGGCGGGCAGGTTGGCCTTGGCCTGCTCGTCCTCCTCGTCCGGGCCGAAGAGCTGCATGAACAGGCCCTCGGAGCAGCGGATCCGGTTCTGGTCGGAGGGGAACTTGTTGCACAGGTCGCGCGCCTTGGCGACGTCCTGCTTGGCGACGAACATGGTGCCGTGGCCGACGCCGTGGATGCAGGGCCCGGTGTTCTTGGGCGCGCAGAGCTTGAGCAGGTCCGTCTCGGGCTGGGTGGAGGCGTTGAGCATCTCCTCGACCGCGCCGTGCAGGTAGCCGGCCGCGCAGGTCTCGTGCGGGAAGGAGATGACCTTCTGGAAGTCGGCGTTGAAGCGCTTGACCGCCGCGTGGCCGAGCTCGTGCGCGATCGGGTGGCAGAAGCGCACGGTGTACGGCTTCTCCTTGGTGATCTTGTCGAGGTCGGCCAGGGCGACACCGGGGTCGGTGGCGTCCATCTCGGCCATCACCTTGTTGCGCAGCGTGGAGCGGGTCCACACGGCGGGGTCGCCGGTCGGGGTGGCGCTCGCGGGGCCGGCCGCGGCCGGCCGGGCGCCGGCGGCGGGGGCCCCGGGGGCGACGGCGGTCAGGGACGCGGTGGCCGCCGCGGGCGACCAGTCGGTGACGGCCACCGACCCCAGGCCCAGGACGCCCAGGAGCAGGGCGGTGAGAATCGCGAAGACTCGCGGCTGCATGACGGGATCCCCCGGCGGATCGAGGTGAACGTTTCGCTCCCATCCTGACGGCACGTGAGCGGTAAGCCGCGATTTCGCCCGCCATTCGGGAGGTGTCGGCGACGCTATCGCACCGTGGGACCTCCGGGCCCGGCGGGATGGTTCCGCACAATCACCCGGACGGAGTACGGGGGCGCGGGCGTCGCCGGGTGCGCCGTTCGGGTGGCGGCACCCGCGCCCCACACGCGTTCAGGCCCCGGCGGTCAGAGCTCCAGCGTCACCCGGTACTCCGTCAGCCAGGCGTCGAAGTCCAGCGCGAGGTCGACGGCCAGCCGGACGGACTGCGGGTCGGTGTCCGGGGCGAGCGCGTCGGCGAGGCGCCGCCGGTCGAGCAGGTCCAGGGCCGGGGAGGTGCGCTCGACGGCCAGCCGGGCCAGTTCGGCGCGCAGCTTCGCCGGGTAGTGCGGGTCGGTGGTGACCGGGTACGGGCTCTTCGCCCGCTCGGCGACCGCGGCCGGCAGCACGTCCCGGACGGCGGCGCGCAGCAGGCTCTTCTCCCGCCCGTCGAAGGACTTCATCGCCCATGGGGCGTTGAAGACGTACTGGACCAGCCGGTGGTCGCAGAACGGCACCCGCACCTCCAGGCCGTTGGCCATGCTCATCCGGTCCTTGCGGTCGAGCAGGATGCAGACGAAGCGGGTCAGGTTGAGGTACGAGATCTCGCGCATCCGCCGTTCGAGCGGATCCGCCTCCGGCAGGTGCGGGACCTCGGCGACCGCCTCGCGGTAGCGGGCCCTGCGGTAGCCGTCCAGGTCGAGCTTGCGGAGCAGTTCGGCGTCCAGGAGGTGCTCGCGCGGGGTGGCTCCGCCGCCGGCGATGCCGGTGAGGCCGAGTGCCCAGGGGAAGTCGTCGACGGCGATGGTGGCCGGGTCGTGGAACCAGCGGTAGCCGCCGAAGAGCTCGTCCGCGGACTCGCCGGACAGCGCGACGGTGGAGTGGCGGCGCACGCCCCGGAAGAGCAGCAGCAGCGAGGTGTCCATGTCGCCGACGCCGTTGGGCAGGTCACGGGCGCGCAGCACGACGGAGCGCCGGGCCGGGTCCGTCAGGTCGGCCGCGTCCAGCTCGACGACGCTGTGGTTGGCGCCGACGTGGTCGGCGAGCAGCCGGGCGAACGGGCCGTCCTGGGTCTGCCGGACGTCGTTGGCGTTGAAGGTCTCGCTCTGCCCGGCGAAGCCGACCGAGAAGGAGCGCACCGGGCCGGCCCCGGCCGCGCCCAGGGTCCGGGCGGCCAGGGCGGTGACGGCGCTGGAGTCCAGGCCGCCGGAGAGCAGCGAGCAGAGCGGGACGTCCGCCTCCAGCTGGCGGTGCACGATGTCGTCCAGCAGGGCCCGGACGGTGGCGACCGTGGCCTCCAGGCTGTCGCGGTGCTCGCGCGCCTCCAGCGCCCAGTAGCGGCGGACCGAGAGGCCCTCGCGGCGCACCCGTACGACGTGCCCGGGCCGGACCTCGTGGATGTCCCGGTACGGGGTGAGCCCCGGGGTGCGGGCGTAGCCGAGCAGTTCGCGCAGCCCGTCCAGGTCCACCACCGGGCGGACGGCGGGGTGGGCGAACAGGGCCTTGACCTCGGAGCCGAAGACCACGCCGTCCGGGGTGCGGTGGTAGTACAGGGGTTTGACGCCCATCCGGTCGCGGACCAGCAGCAGCTCCTCGCGCCGGATGTCCCAGACCGCGAAGGCGAACATGCCGTTGAGCCGCTCGGCCAGGTGCTCGCCCCACTCCAGGTAGGCGCGCAGCACGACCTCGGTGTCGCTGCGGGTGCGGAAGCGGTGCCCGGCCGCCTCCAGTTCCGCGCGCAGTTCGCGGTGGTTGTAGACCTCGCCGCTGTAGGTGAGCACGGCCAGCGTCCGGCCGTCGTGCTCGACCGTCATCGGTTGGACGCCGCCCGCGATGTCGATCACCGCGAGCCGGCGGTGGCCGAGCACGGCGTGCGGCTCCAGGTGGACGCCGCCGGCGTCCGGGCCGCGGCGGGCCTGGGTGGCCGTCATCGCGTCGATGACCCCCCGTTCGGCGGTGAGGTCGCGCTCGAACGCGACCCATCCGGTGATCCCGCACATCAGCAAGCCTCCGGTCTTCCGCTTCGTGTTCAGGGGGTCACGCTACGTGCGGAGTTGGCGCCGCTTCAAGGGGCTTTCGGGAACGGGGGCGAACGGGTGGCCGTTCGACGGTCGAATGTGAAGGATTCGTGGATGTGGTCTGAAAGTCGTAATGTCTGCCCGATTTCGGGCAGAAACTTTGGCTTCGGCGGCCGGCCCGACCTAGGCTCCACACTCGTGCCGAGCTCACCCCACCCCCACGAAGACCTCCTCGCCCACCTCACCCGGACCAGCCCGCTCGGGCCCCGGGAGGCGGCGCGGGTCGTGGCGGAGGTGCTGGCGTACTTCTCCGAGAGCACCGAGGAGTACGTGCGCCGCCGCCACACCGAGCTCCAGGCACGCGGTCTGACCAACGAGCGGATCTTCGCCCGGCTCACCGAGGAGCTGCCGCAGCGCCGGGTCTCGGCGCCGGAGCTCTCGGCCCGCCAGCTGCGGCGGATCGTCTACGGCTGAGGCGGCCGAGGCGGCCGAGCGCCCGTCGCCCTCACCGCGCTCGCTGCCCACCGCCCTCGCTGCCCTCAGCGGGCTGACCGCCCTCGTTCCCGACCTTCCGAAGACTTCGAAGAGGAGACCACGCATGTGCGGAATCGTGGCCTACATCGGCCCCAAGGACGCGACCCCCTTCCTGCTGGAGGGGCTGGCGCGGCTGGAGTACCGCGGCTACGACTCGGCCGGTGTCGCCGTCACCGGGCGCAGCGGCGGGATCAAGCTCCGCAAGGTGAAGGGCCGGGTCGCCGACCTGGCCGCGGCCGTGCCGGCCCGGTTCAAGGGCACCACCGGCATCGGCCACACCCGCTGGGCCACCCACGGCGTCCCCAGTGACGCCAACGCGCACCCGCACCTGGACAACGCCGAGCGGATCGCCGTCGTCCACAACGGCATCATCGAGAACGCCGACGAGCTGCGCGCCAAGCTCGCCGCCGACGGCGCGGTGTTCCGCTCCGAGACCGACACCGAGGTGCTCGCCCACCTGATCGCCGCGAACGTGGCCGAGGGCGTCGAGCTGGAGGACGCGGTGCGGGCCGCGCTCGGCCGGGTGGTCGGCACCTACGGCATCGCGGTGCTCGACGCCGAGCGGCCGGACCGGATCGTCGTCGCCCGCAACGGCAGCCCGATCGTGCTGGGCATCGGCGAGAAGGAGATGTTCGCCGCCTCGGACGTCTCCGCGCTGGTCCGCTACACCCGCCAGGTCGTCCACCTGGAGGACGGCGAGCTGGCCACCGTCCGGGCCGACGGCTTCCGGACCTTCACCGAGGACGCCCGCACCACGCACCGCCAGCCGTCCACCGTGGACTGGGAGGTCGACTCCTACGACACCGGCGGCTTCGAGCACTTCCTGCTCAAGGAGATCCACGAGCAGCCCGGCTCGGTCGAGCGCACCCTGAGCGGCCGGCTCGACGAGCGCTTCGCCACCGCGCACCTCGGCGGCCTCAACCTGGACGCCCGGGAGCTGCGCGAGATCCGCCGGGTGAAGATCCTCGGCTGCGGATCGGCCTACTACGCGGGCGAGATGGGCGCGCAGCTGATCGAGGAGCTGGCCCGGATCCCCGCGCACAGCGAGCCGGCCTCCGAGTTCCGCTACCGGAACCCGGTGATCGAGGCGGACACCCTGTACGTCGCGGTCAGCCAGTCCGGCGAGACCTACGACACGCTGGCCGCCGTCCAGGAGGTCAAGCGCAAGGGCGGCCGGGTGCTCGGCGTCGTCAACACGGTGGGCAGTGCTATCGCCCGAGAGTGTGACGGCGGTATCTACCTGCACGCCGGTCCGGAGGTCTCGGTCGCCTCCACCAAGGCGTTCACCTCCACCGTGGTCGCCTTCGCGCTGCTCGCCCTGCACTTCGGGCGCATCCACGACCTGTCGCCCGCCGACGGGCGCCGGATCGTTTCCGCGCTCAAGGCGCTGCCCGACCAGATCCGCGAGGTGCTGGAGCAGAGCGAGGCCATCGCCGGACTCGCCGCCGAGTACGCCGACTCCGCGGGCATGATGTTCATCGGCCGGGTGCGCGGCTACCCGGTGGCCCGCGAGGGCGCGCAGAAGCTCAAGGAGATCTCCTACGTGCACGCCGAGGCCTACCCGGCGAGCGAGCTCAAGCACGGCCCGCTGGCGCTGATCAGCCCCGAACTGCCCACCGTGGCACTGGTTCCGGACGACGAGCTGCTGGACAAGAACCTCACCACGCTGGGCGAGATCAAGGCCCGCTCCGGGCGGGTCATCGCCGTCGGCCACCGGCGGCCGGAGGAGAAGCTCGCGGACCACTGCATCCTGGTGCCCAAGAGCGAGCCCGAGCTGGACCCGCTGCTGCTCAACATCCCGCTCCAGCTGCTCGCCTACCACGCCGCCGTCGCCCTGGGGCGGGACGTGGACAAGCCGCGCAACCTCGCGAAGAGCGTGACGGTGGAGTAGTCCCCCGGAGCCTCGGGGGAGGGCGTCCTCGGAGAGGAGGGCGCTCGTCACGGACCCGCGGGTCCCGGTCGCTGTGCGGACGGCCGGGGCCCGCGTTCCGCTGTCCGCGGGTCAGAAGACCGAGCAGCCGGACAGGGTGGTCAGGGTGTCCAGGGCGGCGACCGCGGCGACGGAGTTGCCGGCCTGGTCCAGGCGCGGGCCCCAGGCGCAGACGGCGGCGCGACCGGGGAGTATCGCGAGGATGCCGCCGCCGACGCCGCTCTTGCCGGGCAGGCCCACACGGAACGCGAACTCGCCGGCGGCGTCGTAGGTGCCGCAGGTGAGCAGGACGGCGTTGATCCGCTTGGTCTCGCTGCGGGACATCAGCCGGGTGCCGTCGGCGCGCACGCCGTACCGGGCGAGGAAGGAGCCGGCCAGCACCAGGTCGCGGCAGCTGGTCGCGACGGCGCAGTGGGCGTAGTAGTGCTCCAGGACGGTCTCGACCGGGTTCTCCAGGTTGCCGTGGCTGGCGATGAAGTGGGCCAGCGCGGCGTTGCGGTGGCCGTGCTCGGCCTCCGAGGCGGCGACCACCGGGTCGGTGTCCAGCAGCGGGTCGCCGGACTCGCGGCGCAGGAACTCCCGTACCGCGCCCGAGGCGTCGCCGGTCATGGTGTGGAGCCGGTCGGTGACCACCAGGGCGCCCGCGTTGATGAACGGGTTGCGCGGGATGCCGTGCTCGGTCTCCAGCTGCACCAGGGAGTTGAACGGGTTGCCGGACGGCTCGCGGCCGACGCCCTGCCAGAGCGTGTCACCGCCGTAGGCCACCGCGAGGGCGAGCGAGAACAGCTTCGAGACGCTCTGGACGGAGAACGGCCGCTGCCAGTCCCCGACACCGTGCAGCTCCCCCTCGACGGTGGCGACGGCCATGCCGAAGGCTTCCGGGTCGGCGGTGGCGAGGGCCGGGATGTAGTCGGCGACCCGGCCCCGGCCCGTGGTCGCCCGGGCGGCCGCCTCGGCGGCCTCCAGTAGGACCGGCCAGTCCAGGTACTCCCCGCCGGGCACACCGTTCAACGCTTCTCCTCCACCGGCACCGACTGGGAACACGACCGGGACCGGGCGCGCGGTGCGGGTGCGTCCGGTCCGACCAGGATTATCCGTGTTTCGGGCGGGTGGGTCGGGAGGGGGGTGGGTGGTTCGCCCCGTGCGGTGTCGTGAGGCCGTCGGTGCCGGGTTGTGCCGCTCGGCGGTGTGCGGCGGCGTGCGGGCCGGCTACGGGGCGTTGGTGGGGGCCTGGACGGGCGGGCCGGTGAGCAGGGTGCCGGTGTCCGAGTACGGCCAGCCGTTGGGGACGCAGCCGTGCAGCCCCTTGATCTGCTGCATCATCACCGGCGCCGGGGCGCCCGGGCCGGGGCAGTCGACGTGGCCGTTGCCGAGGATGTGGCCGACCTCGTGGTTGACGGCCAGCGCGTGGTACTGCTCGGGCCTGCCCTGGTAGAAATCGGACAACTCGGTCCAGCGGGTGAGGTTGACGACCACCTGGTGGGTGACGCCGCAGTTCACCCAGCCGCCGGTGTCCAGCCCGTACTGGCCGCAGATCCGGTCGGTGGACTTCGGGGTGGCCAGGTAGACGGTGAAGTCCACCGGGTCGGCGGGCATCCGCTGGAACGAGGCCGTGCCGCCGGCCGCCCAGCCGTGCCGGACGTCGCCGAGGACCGCGTCCACCTCGGCGGCGAACTGCGCCGGGCTCTCCGCGATCCCGTCCTCCACCCGCACCTTGTAGCGGTACAGGTGCTCGCCGGTGCCGAAGCGGGCGGAGCCGCCGGGCGCGGTGGTGAACGCCAGCCGGTCACCGTCCCCGCCGCTCCACGGCTGCCACCAGAGCAGCCCGGCGGTCAGCGCCGCGACCAGCGCGAGGGCGGGCAGAGCGTGCCGGGGCTTCCAGCGGCGCAACCGCGCGGGCGCCCTCACCGGCCCGCTCCCGCCGCGGCCGGGTGGCCGTACTCGCCGCGCATCCGCCGGTGGTGGGCGGCGAGTGGCGATCGGAAGGAGCGGCGGAAGGCCCTGAAGGATCGGAGGGCTTGGAGAGCGGGCAGGTCCGGTAGCGGGGAGCCGGTGGCGTGCACCGGCGCGAGCTGCTCCGGGCTGCCGTACGACAGCACGACCCCGGCGGCACGGGACCTCAGGGCGGGCGGGATGCGCCACCTCCTGGCCTCGTCGAAGCGCTCCCATTCGGACAGCGGCAGGAGGGTGCGGACCGCGTCCAGGCAGAGCTCCTCCTGCGCGTCCAGGTGCGCGCGGACGGCTTCGGCCAACTGTTCCAGGGGACGGGCCAACCGGTCCAGAGGGCCGGTGAGGCCGACCCGGACCCGGGCGACCGGCACGGCCAGGGCCGCGCGCCGCGCCGCCAGACCGGCGAGTCCGGGCCGCAGGTGGGGCGCCGCCCCGGAGAGCGCGGGCAGCAGCAGGTCCTCCTCGGCCTCGTGATGGACGTGCAGGACCTCCAGCATCAGCGCGGTGTGGGCGGCGATCCCGGCCCGCAGGGCCTCCGCGCCGGGCGCGCGGCAGGCCTCGGCGAGACGGGCGAACTCGCCGCGCAGGGCGGCGTGGGCCATCAGGAGGGCGGTGGTGTCCGGTCGGGCGTGGATCGGGGCCAGGGTGGACATGGCGGAAGTGCTCCAGGACGGGATCGGCGGGCCGGGGCGGCCGATCGGCGACCGGGCCGTCGCCCGGTCGTGCGAAAGGGTGGTACCTGGAGGAACGGGGCGGGGTGCGGCGACGGTTCAGGGCGCCTTCGCGGTACGGGACGCCTTCGCGGTTCGGGCGGTGGCGTGCGCCACGGTGCCGGCCCCTGTCGGACGGGAGGCCCGGGTGGTTCCCGGAACCGCTCGATGGTGTCACCCCGGCGGCGTGTCCCTGGGCGGCGCCGTCGGATTCGGGTGTCGTAGGGCGGGTCGATCCGTCCGGGTCGGCCCTGTCCCGAGCGAGCTGCCATCGGAGGCGCCGTCATGTCCACCACCGCTGTTTTCACCGTCGACGGCATGAGCTGCGGCCACTGCGAGAAGACGGTCAGCGCTGGCCTCGCCGTCCTGCCGGGCGTCACCGACGTCAGTGCCGACGCGCCGAGCGGCCGGGTCACCGTGGCCTCCGCGCAGCCGCTGGACGAGGCCCTGGTCCGCCGCGTCGTCGACGGGGCCGGGTTCACCTTCGTCGGGCAGGCCTGAGGGCGGTTCCGGGGAGGGGCGGTCCGGGGATGCGGTGCAGGGGGGCGCGGGGCCCGGCGACTGCTGTCGACGGGCCCCGTTGCCGTCCCGTCGGCCGGGCTCAGCCCATGCTCTTCGCGCCGTCCAGGGACTCGCGGATGATGTCGGCGTGACCGGCGTGCTGGGCCGTCTCGTTGGCGATGTGCAGCAGCACCCGGCGGGCCGACCACTCGGCGTCCGCCTCGAACCACGGGGCCTTCGGCAGCGGCTGGGTGGCGTCCAGGTCGGGGAGGGCGGCCACCAGCTCGTCGGTGCGCACGGCCACCTCGGCGTACGCCGCGAGGACACCGGCCAGCGTCTCGCCCGGCAGCATGCGGAACTCGTCCGCGCGGCGGGCGAAGTCCTCCTCGGTCCAGGCGGTGAAGTCGGGCATCGCGGACGGGCCCTGCACGATGAACTCCGCCCAGAGCCGCTCGACGCTGGTCACGTGCTTGATCAGGCCGCCCAGGCACAGCTCGCTCGCACAGGTCCGCAGGCCGACCTGCTCGTCGGTGAGGTCGCGGGTGGTGAAGCGCAGGAAGTGCCGCTGCTTCTCCAGGGCCGCCAGGAGGTCGGCGCGCTCGCCGGTGAGGTTCTGCGTGGCGGCGGGGGTGGTGGCGGCGGGGGTGGTGGTCGTGGTCATCGTCATGGCCTTTCGCTGGGTTCCTGCTACGGGTTCCTGCTCCCTCGGACAAGAACAACGCTACGGACCATTGCGGTCACTTCCTGTCCTGAATCCCAAGGAGAATCGACGCATGGCGAACACCAGCACGCGGACGCTGCGACTGCTCTCCCTGCTCCAGACCCACCGGTACTGGCCGGGCGACGAACTGGCCGACCGGCTCGGCGTCTCCGTCCGCACCCTGCGCCGCGACATCGACCGGCTGCGCGAACTCGGCTACCCCGTCGAGGCCCAGCGCGGCGTCGACGGCGGCTACCAGCTCGCGGCGGGCGCGGCGCTGCCGCCGCTGGTGATCGACGACGAGGAGGCGGTGGCCCTCGCGGTCGGCCTCCAGGCGGCGGCCGAGAGCCCGGTCGAGGGCGTCGCCGAGGCCTCGGCGCGGGTGTTGGCGAAGGTGGTCCAGGTGATGCCGGCCCGGCTGCGCCGCCGGGTCGAGGCGCTGCGCGCGGTCACCGTCCCGGTGGACTGGGGGACGCGGACGGGCACGGGCGTCGACCCGGACGTCCTGACGGTGGTGGCACTCGCCTGCCGGGACGGCGAGCGGGTGCGGTTCTCGTACACGGCCGCCGACGGGCGCGGTACCGACCGGCACGTCGAACCGCACCGGCTGGTCTGCCTGAACCGCCGCTGGTACCTCGTCGCGTACGACCTCGACCGGGCCGACTGGCGCAGCTTCCGCCTCGACCGCCTCACCGCCCCCACCGGCAGCGGCGCCCGCTTCGCCCCCCGGACCCTCCCGGCGGCCGACGCGGCGGAATTCGTCCGCGCGGGCCTCAACAGGATGCCCCGACCGCACCAGGTGGAGGCCCTGATCGAGGCACCGGCGGAGTTCGTCCGCGCCCGCGTCGGCCGCTGGGGCACCGTGGAACCCGTCACCCCGCACCGCTGCCGCCTACGGATGACCGCCGACTCGCTCGACTGGCCCGCCATGGCCCTCGGCTCCCTGGGCGCCGAATTCCAGGTACTCGCCCCGGACGCCCTCCGGACCCTGCTCACGGACTGGAGCACCCGCTTCGCCCGCGCAGCGGCGGAGGGGGAGTAGGAAGTCGGCCCCGCCGACTTCTGGTGTCGGCAGTCCGCGCACCCCGCTGCCCCTGGCCGTTGCTTGCCCGGCCCCGGTGCTCGCCCCTGTCTCTGGGTCGCGGCCGGGGTGGGTGGTGGCGTGGGAAGTCGGCCCGGCCGACTTCTGGCGTCGGCAAGGGGGCGTGGTGCGCCGCTCTGACGGCCGCTTCGTCGTGGTCTGCTGCTTCGGTGCTTGCCATGGTCGGACGACGGCCCGTTGCGGCGGAGTAGGAAGTCGGCCTGGCCGACTTCCGGCGTCGGCAGTCCGCGCACCCCGCTGCGCCTGGCTGTTGCTTGCCCGGCCCCGTGTTTGCGCCCGGCGTTGGCCTTCATGCTCGCTCCGGTGTCGGTGCTCGCCCCTGTCCCTGGGCTGCGGCCGGGGTGGGTGGTGGCGTGGAAAGTCGGCCCGGCCGACTTCTGGTGCTGACGGTCCGCGCATCTTGCTCCGCTTCTGTCCTCACCTTCAGCCTTGCCCTCGGCCTCGGCCTCGGCCTTCGCGTTCGCTCCGTCCCCCGGGCGCGGCCAGGGGCGGTTGGCGGTGTGGAAAGTCGACCGGGCCGATTTCCGGCGGGTGGCCATCGGCACATCACCGCCTCGGCCCGGTGCCGGCGTCGGAAGTCGCCCGGGCCGAGTGCCGGTGTGACCGGCGAGTGTGCCCCGGCCACCGAATGCCGTACTTCCGGTCTGAGTAGCTGTGGCGGCATGGCCGGTGTTGGTGGAGCAGGAAGTCGGGCCCGTCGACTTCTGGTGCCGCTCTGGGCGCGTTCGGGTTTGTGGCGGGCCGGTAGGTGGCGTGGGAAATCGGACCCGTCGACTTTTGGCGCGGGCCCTGGGCGGGTTCAGGCCCAATGGCATTTGGCGTGGGCGTGGGCGTGGGTGCCGCGTGGGCGTGGGGGGCGGTGGCGGGTCGTGGCGTGGGAAGTCGGCTTGGTCGACTTCTGGTGCTGACAGTCCGCGCACCTTGCTGCGCCTGGGCGGAGTTTGCCCCGCCTCTGCCCTCACCCTCGGCCTTCGCCCCGTCCCTGGGTTGAGGCCGAGGGTGGGTGGTGGTGTGGAAAGTCGGCCCGGCCGACTTCTGGCGTCGGCAAGGGGTGTGGTGCACCGCTCCTGTGGCTGCTTTGTCGTGGCTTGCTCTTCTTGCGCTCGCCCTGGGCAGGCGACGGCCCGTTGCGGCGGAGTAGGAAGTCGACCAGGCCGACTTCTGACGGGTGGCCATTGGGGCGTTAGCGCCTCGGCCTGGTGTCGGTGCTGGCGTCGGAAGTCGCCTGGGCCGAGTGCTGGTGTGGCCGGTGAGTGTGCCCCTGCCACCGAATGCCGTGCTTCCGGTCTGTGCAGCTGTGGCGGCATGGCGGAGTAGGAAGTCGGACCCGTCGACTTCTGGCGCCGGTCTGGGTGGGTTCGAGTTCGTGGCGGGTTGGCAGGTGGAGTGGGAAGTCGGGCCCGTAGACGTACGCGCGGGCGTGGGGGACCAAGTGGGGCTTGTCAGGTGGGGGTGGGGCGGGTCCTTGTGGGCGGGGTGGCGTGGGAAGTCGGCATGGCCGACTTCTGGTGTGGTTGTGGTGAGAGCGGGTCGGGTGGGGCCTGATGTGCTGTCGGCGCTCGGTATGGCCGGGTTGTGGTGGCGGAGTGGGAAGTCGGGGCCGTCGGCCTTTTGGTGGTGGGGGGGTCAGGGGGCGATGGCTTCGAGGGTGGTGCGGAGGTGGGTGAGGACGGTGGGGAGGGTGGGGAGTGGGGGTGTGGCGAGGGCGAGGCGGAGGGCGTTGGGGTGGTGGGTGGTGGTGGCGAAGGCGTCGGCGGTGGAGATCAGGATGCCTTCGGCGGCCAGGGCGGCGGCTGCGTGGTCGGGGCGCTGGTGGGGTTCGAGGGTGAGCCAGAGGATGTAGGAGGTGGGGTGGGCGGTGGTGGTCAGGCCGGTCAGGGCGGTGCGGGCGATGGACTGGCGGGCGGCGGCGTCGGTGCGGCGTTCCTGTTCCAGCCGGGCGACCGTGCCGTCGGTGAGCCAGCCGGTGGCGAGGGCGGTGATCAGGCCGGGGGCGCCCCAGGCCGCCGCGCGCAGGCTGGTGGTGGCGGCCCGGAGCAGGTGGTCGGGCAGGACGGCGAAGCCGAACCGCAGGCCCGGTGCCACGCTCTTGGAGAGGCCGGCCAGGTAGCAGGTGCGCTCGGGGGCGAGGGCGTGCAGGGGTGGGGGCGGGGCGGCCTCCAGGAAGGCGTAGGTGCCGTCCTCGATGAGGGTGAGGCCGTGGTCGGCGGCGAGCCGGACGAGGCGTTCGCGCTGCGCCGGGGCGAGCACCCAGCCGAGCGGGTTGTGGACGGTCGGCTGGGTGTACACCGCCCGTACCGGCCGGGTGCGGCAGAGCCGGTCGAGTGCGTCGAGGTCCGGGCCGTCGGCGGTGACCGGGACGGGCGCCAGGTCCAGTCCGTGGGCGGCGGCGAGCAGTTTGATGCCCGGGTAGCCGAGCGCGTCCACGGCGAGGACGTCCCCGGGGCGGGTGAGCGTACGCAGGACGCAGTCCAGGGCCTGCTGCGCCCCGCTGGTGAGCAGGACGTTCTCGGGCGCGGTGTCGATCCCGCGGTCCAGCAGGTGGGTGGCCACCGCGGCCCGGTCGTGCCGGTGGCCGCCCGGCGGGTGCTGGCGCAGCAGGGCCTCGGCGTCGCCCGAGGAGGCGAGCGCGCGCAGGGCCTGCCGCAGCTGGTCGCCCTGCCCGGGGGAGAGCGGCTGGTTGAAGGAGAGGTCGGCCACCCGGGGCACCGGGAGCGCGCGGGAGGGTTCGAGGCCGTCGTAGCCGGAGCGCAGCCGGACGAAGGTGCCGCGGCCCTGTTCGCCCACCACCAGCCCGGCGGCGGCGAGTTCGGCGTACACCCGGGTGGCGGTGGCGAGGGCGATCCGCCGCTCGCGGGCGAGGGTGCGGTGGGTCGGCAGCCGGGTGCCGGCCGGGAGCGCGCCGGAGCGGATGGCGGTCGCGTACTCGTCGACGATGGCCTTGTAGGAGGGCGGTCGCACGGGTCACCTGCCCTTCCGGGGAGTGGACGGTCCGGGCACGGGCGTGCACGGGCGTGGACGGGTGCGTACCGGAGTGTATCCAGGACAATAAGTGGATTGTCCTGGGCCGGTGTTCCTAGCCTCGTCACATTCAGCAGCGAGGCCAGGAACGGAGCACGCGCCCATGACCATCCGCAGCGAGCGGGACCGGCACGTCGTCACCCTCACCATCGACCGGGAGAAGAAGCTCAATGCCCTCGACTACCCGACGATCGACGCGCTGCTCGCCGAGCTCGACCGGATCGACGCCGACGACACCGTCCGCGCCGTGATCCTCACCGGCGCCGGCGGGCGGGCGTTCAGCGCGGGTGCCGACATCCCGTCGCTGGCGGCCAGCATCGCGGGCGGGCCCGAGCGGGCGCTGCGTGAGTTCGTCCGGCGCGGGCACACCCTCACCCGGCGGATCGAGGAGTTCCCCAAGCCGGTCATCGTGGCCGTCAACGGCCTTGCCTTCGGCGGTGGTTGCGAGATCACCGAGGCCGCCCCGCTGGCCGTCGCGGCCGAGCACGCGACCTTCGCGAAGCCCGAGATCTCGCTCGGCTTCCCGCCGCCCTTCGGCGGCTCGCAGCGGCTGCCCCGGCACGTGGGCCGCAAGCGCGGCCTGGAGATGATCCTCACCGGTGACCCTGTCCCGGCCGCCCGCGCCGCCGAGATCGGCCTGGTCAACTCGGTCGTCCCGGCGGACGAACTGCTGGACACCGCACGGGATCTGGCCGAGCGGATCATCCGGCACGCGCCGACCGCCGTGGCCGCCTGCCTGCGGGCGGTGACCCGGGGCATCAACCTGCCGATCGACGAGGGGCTCGCGGTGGAGGCGGCGGCCTTCGCGGCGACCGTGCCGACGGACGGTGTACGGGACGGGATCCGGCGCTTCCTGGACCGCTCGTCCTCCGGTGGCAGCTCATCCTCCGGGGCGGAATTCTGAGGCGGTACCGGAAAGTTGTTGTCGGCGGGCGACCGGGGGCTGATCATGGCGGGATGTCGGATCTACTCGCCCGTGTGACCGCCTTCCGCGCCGCCTTCGCCCGCCGCCAGGCGGCGGAGACCGTCGAACTGCCGGAGTTCCCCGGGGTGTTCGCCGTCCGGGACGCGGCGTTCGGTCAATCGGAGGAGCACAACCAGCTGATCGTCGAGGGCCCGGGCACCGACCCGGCGGTGCTGCCCGAGTTGGCCGCCCGGTGGTTGGGGCGCCGCCACCGCTACCGCGTCACGGTGCTGGACCCGGAGTCGGGCGAGCGGGCCGCCCCGGTGCTGGCGGCGGCGGGGTGGGAGCGGGAGGGCGTGGTGGTCCTGGCCCGGTCGACGCTCGGCTGCCGGCGGCCCGAACCGGCCGCGCTCCCCGTCGAGTTGGCCGAGGTGCGGGCGGCGGTGCTGCGCCAGCAGCGGGAGTGGATCGAGGACGAGGAGCTCGCCCGGCAGCTCACCGACCGCCGTTCCGCCCGGCTGCGCGGTGCCGAGCGGGTGCACTTCCTGGCCGCTCGGACGCCGGCCGGCGAGGTCGCGGCCTGGAGCGACCTCTATCTCGAACCGGCCGTCGGGATAGGCCAGTTGGAGGACCTGGTGACCGGTTCGCGGTACCGCGGTGCGGGGCACGGCGGCACCCTGCTGGCGACCGGCCTGGCGCTGGCGGTCGAGGCCGGTGTCCCGCAGCTGTTCCTGCTCGCGGACGCCGTGGACTGGCCGCGTGAGTGGTACGGCCGCCGGGGTTTCGAGGAGATCGGGCGCGGTCACGCCTTCTACGGTCGGTGACGGTCGGGGTGCGGGGCGGTGGCACGGTCTGCTCCACCGGCCGGAGCTGCCAAGGTAGTTGCGCTGTGAGATGGCGCTCGCCGTGCGGGCGGGGGCCGGGTGCGCGGCCTGCTGGACGTCCTGCCGGAGGACTTCGCCCCGCTGCGGACGGCGAGCTCCGGGTAACGGGCGGGGGCGGGGCACGACGGGGTCAGGCCGTCTCCGGATCGACGGCCGGCGGGGCTTCGCGGCCGCAGTGGGCGGCGACGGTGTCGGCGAAGGCGCGGGCGAGCGGGCCGAGGTTCTCCCAGTCCCGGACGGCCCACCCGGCGGTGAGGGCGGGCAGGTCGGGCAGCGGGAGCAGCCGCAGGCCGGGGTGGCCGGGGCCCTGCCACTGGGGGAGGGCCGGGACGACGGCGTGGCCGAGGCCGAGTTCGGCGAGCAGGATCGCGGTGTCCCAGTCCGCGACGCTGGTGTCGAAGACAGGCCGGATGCCCGACTTCCCCAGCCAGGACTCGACCTGGGAGCGGGAGACGGAGTTCTGCGGGAGTCCGATCAGCCGGGCGTCCTGGAGGTCGGCGGGGGAGATCCTGGCCCGGGCGGCGAGCGGGTCGCCCGCCGTGACGGCGAGCACCCAGGGCAGGTCGACCACCGGTTGCTGGTCGATGCCCCGGGCCGGGGCGCCGAGGGTGATCCAGGCGAGGTCGACCCGGCCGGCGTTGAGCGACTCCAGGCAGCTGCGGCTGGAGACCTCGGTCTGGAACTCCAGGCTGACCCGGGGGAAGCGCCGCCGGAAGTCCACCACGGCCGCGGACATGAAGTGCCGGATGCTGGTGGCCCCGGTGGTGATCCGGACGGATCCGCCCTCGCCGCGCGAGAGTTCGGCGATCCGGTGCAGCGCGTGGTCGATGCCGCCGAGGCCGGTGGCGACCGCCGTGCGCAGCAGGCTGCCCGCCGCGGTGGGGACGACCCCGCGCGGGTGGCGCTCGATCAGGGCGAGGCCGACCTCCCGTTCGAGCCGCTTCACGTGCTGGCTGACGGCGGACTGGGTGCAGTTCAGCTCGCGGGCGACGGCGCTGAGCGAGCCGGCCCGGCAGACCGCGGCGAAGACGCGGAGGTCGTCAATGGTCACGGAGACCCAAGGTATCGCTTGGAGGGGTCCCAGAAAATCGGCGGATTGACTTGGGTGTTGCGGGGGATCGATCATCGGACCAGGGCCCAGGGCGGCAACCCGCCCGTTGACCCCGCCGGCGTTCCGGACGCTGTGGCGGGAGCGGCGGGCGGGTGTCGACCCGCATCTGTTCAAGAGCAGTTCCGTGCAAGAGCGGTGACGTACGACGGAGGGGGAGCGGGCGGGCGGCGCGCCGATGCTCGGGGTGCGGCGTGCCGGGGGCGCTCGCCGCGGCGCGGGTGGAGCGGGTGTCCGTGCCGGGTGGAACGGATGACGGCCGGGTCATCCGATCGGATGACCCGGCCGTCGGCGTTCGGCGGGAGAGTGGAGAGCCGGTCAGTACGGCGCGGCCGTCACCAGGACACGGGGTAGCGGACCGGGTGCCCGCCGATCCGGCCGGGCAGCAGGCCGATCACGACCAGCAGCCCGGTGGCCAGGACGAGCAGCGGGAGGAAGGGCACGGGGTGCGGCGCCTGCAGGACCACGATCACGGCGGTGGCCGCGGCCGGGGAGTGCGAGAGGTGGGTGAGCATCATCGCGCCGAGCGAGAGCCCGGCGGCGACGGCGGCGCCCCAGGTGGTGCTGCCGGTGACGGCGAGGGTGGCGAAGCCGATCAGGGCCGACATCAGGTGCCCGCCGACCAGGTTGCGCGGCTGCGAGATCGGCAGCCCGGGCGCGCCGTGCACCAGCGCGGCGCTGGCGGCCAAGGGCGGGATCAGCAGTGGCTGGTCGAGCAGTACCCCCACCCCGACCAGCAGGAGCAGGGCGCCGATGGCGAAGACGGTGGCCCGCAGGGCGTGCAGCGGGTGCCGTCCGGGCGTGGCGGCGGGCGGTGGTGTGGACATGCGTGAGCTACTCCGGACGAGGGACGGGGACCCGGAGATGATAAACAGACTGTTGAATGAAAGGTAGGACGTTTTGCCTGTCGGGCACATTCCGTCCAGGGGGCAGGACCACCCGGGGATCCAGAGCGAGCCGGGGATTCAGAGCGAGCCGGGGAACCAGAGCGAGCCGCGGAACCAGAGCGAGAGAGAGCAGCCCATGACCACGCCTTCCGTCACCGTCTTCCGGGACGTCCGCCCGTACGGTGCCGATCGGGCCGTCGACCTGATCGCCGTGGACGGCCTGCTGGCCGAGCGGGTGCCGGACGGGGCGGTGCCGGAGGTGGTCGAGGGCGGCGGCCGGATCGCGCTGCCCACCCTGGTGGACGCGCACATCCACCCGGACAAGACGGCCTGGGGTGAGCCCTGGTACAGCCGGCGCCCGGCCGGCTCGCTGCCCGAGTACGTCCAGGGCGACGTCGACCTCCACCGGCACCAGCGCACCCCGCTCGCCGAGCGGGCCCACCGGCTGCTGAGCCACGCCGTGACGCGCGGCACCCGCGCCGTGCGGGCCCACGTGGACGTGGCGCCCGCGTACGGGCTGGCCGGGGTGACCGGGCTCGCCGAGGCGCGCGAGCGGCTGGCCGGCGCGCTGGACGTCCAGCTGGTGGCCTTCCCGCAGCACGGGGTCCGGCGGACGCCCGGCGCGGGAGCGCTGCTCGCGGAGGCGGCGGCCAGCGGGCTGGTCGACGCCATCGGCGGGATCGACCCGGCGGGCTTCGACGCCGTCCCGGCCGAGGGCCCGGACGGCGAGGGGCCCGCCCAGCTGGAGCTGCTGTTCGGCCTGGCCGAACAGCACGGACTGCGCCTCGACATCCACCTGCACGACCGGGGCGAGCGCGGCCTCGGCCCGCTGCGCGAGATCGCCGCGCGGACCAGGGCGGCCGGACTGGCCGGGCGGGTGGTCGTCAGCCACGCCTTCTGCGTCCCGGAGCTGGCGGGCGCCCCGCTCGCCGACCTCGCCGCCGAGCTGGCCGAGTCCGGCGTCGGCCTCACCACCGTGGCGCCCTCGGCCCACCAGGTGCTGCCGTTCCGCGAGCTGCGGGCGCACGGGGTGCGGGTCGGGCTCGGCTCGGACGGCGTGCGCGACTCGTGGAGCCCGTACGGCAACGCCGACCCGCTGCACCGCGCCCACCTGCTCGGCTGGACCACCGACGCCCGCACCGACGAGCAGCTCGCCGACTGCTTCGCCCTGGCGGCCGACGGCGGCGCCGAACTGCTGGACCTGCCGGCCGTGACCCTGGAGCCGGGCTCGCCCGCCGACTTCATGCTGGTGACGGGCGAGTGCCTGCCGCAGGTGGTGATCGACCTGCCGACGCGTGAGCTGGTGGTCCGCGCGGGCCGGGTGGTGGCGCGGGACGGGCGGTTCACGGGCTGACGGGCGTCCCGCGGCCGGCGAGGGCCTCCCCGTCGGTGGTGCGGTCGGCGGGCGCCTCCCCGTCGACCGTGCGGCCGCGCGTTGTGCGGCCCGTGCCGACGGAGAGGCGCGCAGGCGACGATGCTCAGAGGGTGCGGGCCGCGCTGGTCTCGTGGAGGTGGACCAGCGCGTCGTAGGCGGTGCCGATCGCGAGGCGCGGCAGCGGGTCGCTGCGGAACTCCGTCCCGGCGTCGTAGGTCGGGCGGGCGGTGTTCAGCCAGGACCGGGTGGCCGGCGGGGCGGAGCGCAGGTCGACGTAGTAGTCGCGGTAGCGGACCCGGTCGAGGGGGTACTCGTTCATGTCCGCGGTGGCCGGCGGAACGGTGACCGGCTTCCAGGCGGCGGCGAACGGGTCGTCCTTGGTGAGGAAGGAGCCGCGGTCGAAGGTGAAGCCGACGGCGAGGTAGTCCGCGCCGAGGGCGTCGCGCAGGTACGAGCCCTGGGTCTTGGGGTAGAGCTCGGGGTCGCTGCTCTGGTACCCGACGTGGCCGTTGTGCGCGGACAGCAGCACCTTCCCGCCGGTGCGGCGCTGCCACCAGAGGGTGTTGTCGGTCATGGCGCGGTCGCGGAGGTTCTGCATCGCGGCCACGTCGGTGTTGTCCTCGAGGTTCATGGCGGTGAAGGTGAAGGTCTGGGCGATGCTCCGGGCGTTCTGCACCGCCCAGTCGTACGCCTCGCCGCCCTCGCCCCTGGCCGCGGTGACCAGCTCCAGGGTCTGCTGCGCCACGGCGGCGTTCTGCCGCCGCTCGGCGAGCGGGCGTGTGGTGATGTAGCCGATGGCGTCGTCGAACGGGCGCAGCCCGGCGTACAGCTGCTCCAGGCGCGGCAGTGACGCGGGGGCGGCCTCGCGGACGTAGGAGGTCACCCGGTCGAAGAGCTGGTCGCCGATGGCGGGGAAGTCCAGGTCGTCGCCGACGAAGTGGACCGGGTGCTGCGGGTGTTCGCGGTTGTGGTCGCGCATCCAGTCGATCAGGTCGGCGAACTCCTGGCGCTCCCAAGGGGACTTGCCCATCGTCTCCTTGACCAGCTGCCGGGCGTCGCCGCCGGTGCGGCCCTGCACGTAGTCGTCGATCCGCAGACCGGAGGACCAACTCGTCTCCAGGGCGAAGGCGGTGAAGCCCTTCTCCTCGACCAGGTAGCGCAGGACCCGCTGCTTCATGGTGAAGAACTCGTGGGCGCCGTGCGTGGCCTCGCCGAGCCCCACCACCTTGGCGTCGCCGATCATCGCGCCCAGCGGACGCAGGTCGGTGGTCCGGCCCCCGGGCTCGGTGGACCGCAACGGGTGGGCGAGGTCGTTCAGTTCGCGGACCACGGTGGATATCTGACTGTTCGTCACCTTGTCGGTGCCGGGCTGGTCCGCGTGTGCCGCCGGGGCGAGCAGGGCGGTGGTCGCGACGGCCGCCGTGGCGGCCAGCAGGGCGCGTCGACCGATGGGCTTGCCGTGCATCTCGCTGCGTACGGTCACTTCGGGGGCTCCTCAAATTCGTCGAACCGTCAACCCGTCGGAACGGCCACGGTGGTTCGAGTGGTTCGCCGGCGAACGTGCCGGTCAATGAATAGTCGATCACCGGGAGGCTTCGGCGCGCTGAGGAGTGCCGCCGGATCGACCAGGGGGATAACCCCCGGGCGGCCCCGGCACACCCGTGCGCGGGGGTGTGCCGGGGCCGGTACCGGGTGAGGGTTCAGAGCGTGGCGGAGCGGTGGGTCGGTCGGCCGTCCAGGACGGTCAACAGGACGGGGAGGTCCGCCAGTTCGGTGGCCGGGGTGGTGAGCGGGTCGGCGGCGAACACGGTGAGGTCCGCGCGGTGGCCGACGGTGATCCGGCCCGCCAGCTGCTCCTCGCCGGCCGCGTGGGCGGCGTTGGCGGTCATCGCCAGCAGGGCCTCCAGGGCGGTGAGCGCCTGGCCGGGGTTGTGCGGGGCCTGGCTCAGGTCGCGGGTGGGGCGGCGGTGGCGGGCGCCCGCCATGACGCCCAGCGGCGGGTAGGGGGCGATCGGCCAGTCCGAACCGAGGACGACCGTGGCGCCCGCGTCCCAGAGGTCCCGGCAGCGCCACGCGCGGTCGGCCCGCTCCTCGCCGAGGCGGCGGGACCAGTTGTCGGTGTGGTCGGCCCGGGTGAAGTCGCAGCAGTGGGTGGGCTGCATGGAGGCGACCACGCCCAGCTCGGCGAAGCGCCGGACCACCGCGTCCGGAACGGTCTCGATGTGCTCGATCCGGTGGCGGACGGGGGACGCCCCGTGCGTCGTCCCCCCGTCCGCCGCCGCCCCGATCGAGTCCAGGGCGTGCCGTACGGCGGCGTCGCCGATCGCGTGGGTGGCGGTCGGCACCCCGGCCTGGTGCAGCTCCCGGACGACGCGGGTGTAGTGCGCCGGGTCCGGCCAGAAGGCGTGGGTGGACTCGCCGTGGCAGTCCGGGCGCTCCAGCCAGGCCGTGCCGTTGTCGATCGTGCCGTCCATGAACAGCTTCACGCCGTCCACCCGCCAGAGCCGACCGCCCCGGCCCTGCTGCCCGATCAGCGCCCGCAGGCCGTCCGCGTCCACACCGGGCTGGCACCAGGGGGCCACGCGCAGCCGCAGCGGCAACTCGCCGGCCTCGTCTAGCTCGGTGTAGAGGTCGAGGCTGTCGCCGTTGGCGTCCATCGCGTGGCCGCCGGTGAGGCCGGCGGCGGCCATGGCGCGCAGCGCGGCGGCCAGGCGGTCGCGGCGCTCGGCGCGGGTGGGCTGCGGGGCGGCGCGCTCGACCAGCTCGCAGGCGGCGTCCTCCAGCAGCAGGCCGGTGGGGCGGCCCTCGGCGTCGCAGACCACCTCGGCGGCCTGGTCGAAGCGGCGCGGGCCGTCCACGCCGGCCAGCTCCAGGGCGCGCGGGCTGGCGAGCATGGAGTGGGCGTCGAAGAGCTGGAGCAGCGCCGGAACGCCGTCCAGGACGGGCGCGAGGGCGGCGGACTCCACCGGGCGGTCGCCGAAGACGTTCGGGTCCAGGCCCCAGGCGTGCAGCCAGGCGCCGGGGGCGAGGCGTCCGGCCTCGGCGGCGAGGGCGGCGCGGACGCCGGCCAGGTCGGTGCAGCCGGAGAGGTCCAGGCCCTGGGTGAGCTCGGCGCCGGTGACCGGGTGCAGGTGGCCGTCCACCAGGCCGGGGGTGACCACGGCGCCCTTGAGGCCGATCACCGTGGTCGCGGGGTCGGCGAGTTCGCGGACGGTGCGGTCGTCGCCGAGGGCGGCGATCCGGCCGTCCACGACGGCGAGGGCGGTCTGCGGGAGGAAGCCGCCGGAGGCGGGGTCGAGCAGACGGGCGGAGAGGAGGACCAGGGAGGTGCGCACTTCGACTCCAGTGGTGCTTCGGGGTGGGGGCGTGGTGTCTGCGGGGCTTGAGGGGATTGAGGGAGCTGAGGGGGTCGGGGGCTGGGGCGGTGGTCAGGGCTGCTCGGGGGCGGGGGTCTCGGGCGCGTCCGCCGGGTCCGTCGGGTCCGTGGGGTCGGCGAGGCCCGGGGAGGTCAGCGTGCCGTCAGCCAGGCCCAGTTCGCGTTCGGCGGTGGCGGCGGCGAGCCGGGTGGCGGCGTACGGGTCCTTGCGCAGGCCGGTGTTGGCGTGGACGGCCAGGCCGTCGATCACGACGAGGATGTGGACGGCCGTCAACACCGGGTCCGCGGTGCGGAATTCGCCCTGCTCGACCCCGGCGGTGATGACGTCGCCGAGCCGGCCGCGCCAGTCCGCCTCCTGGTCGAGCACGCGGTCGCGCAGGACGGGGCGGTAGCGGCTGAGGTGGCGGGCGTTGAGCCAGAGCCGGCTCACGTCGTCGTAGGACGGGCCGGTGGTGCGGGCGAAGAAGCGGGCCAGGTGCCGCAGCGGGGACCCGTCCCGCGGGTCGGCGGGCAGCAGCGCCTCCAGTTCGGCGGTGGCGGCGCTGCCGAAGGCCTCGGCGACGAGGTCCTCCACGGCGGGGAAGTAGTGGCTGATCAGGCCGGGGCGGACGTCCAGTTGGTCGGCGATCCGGCGCAGGGTGATGCACTCCAGGCCCTCGGTGAGGGCGACCTCGGCCGCGGCGCCGACGATCTCCGCCCGGCGGTCCTCGGGGGACTTGCGAACCCTTTTGCGCTGAACGCTTGACGTCATGGGGCGGATGCTATTGAGTGTGCGACCAATAAGCAAGCAGGTGGGCACGACACCCCCACGGAAGGCCCCCGCATGACGTCCACGCTCCCGGACCACCCCCACACCTCGCCGGACCACCCGGACCACCCGGCGCACCCCGCCGCCCCGCCCCAGCGGGAACCGGGCGGCCGGGTCGAGGTCCACGGCATCGACCACATCCCCGAGACCGAGCGGCGCGGTCGCGCCCGCGAACTCTTCCCCGTCTGGGCGGCCGCCAGCGTCAACTACCTCAACCTGGTGGTCGGCGGCGCCCTGGTCCTGAGCGGCCTCGGCCTCTGGCAGGCCTTCGCCGTGGTCGTCCTCGGCAATCTGTTCTGGCTGGGCACCGGCCTGCTCGCGGTCTCCGGACCGGCCGCCGGCGCGCCCAGCGAGGTGATCACCCGCGCCATGTACGGCATCCGGGGCAACCGGGTGAACAACGCGGTCACCGGCTGGATGATCTCCGTCTGCTACTTCGCGCTGAACCTCGCCGCGGCCGCCGTCGCCGCCTTCTCGCTCGCCGAGGAGGCGGGGATCACGCCGACCACCCCGATCAAGATCGCCATCGTGATCGTGATCGTCGTACTCACCCTCACCATCAGCGTCTACGGGCACGCCCTGATCGTCCGGCTCTACCTGCCGATCACCCTCGCCCTCACCGCCGCCTTCGCCGTGGTCGGCTACGCGATCGTCACCCACGCCGACCCCGGCTGGACCCAGCCCGAACCCCTCACCGGCGGCCGACTCTGGGCGGCCGTCCTGGCCGGCGCCACCCTGATCGCCTCCGGCCCGCTCTCCTACACCACCAGCGCGGACTTCTCCCGCTACCTGCCCGCGACCACCGCCCCCCGCGCCGTCCTCGGCTGGACCGCCCTCGGCGGCTTCCTGCCCAGCGTGGTGGTCGGCGGCCTCGGCGTGCTCGGCGCCACCGCCGTCGACATGACCGACCCGCAGGCCGCCCTCCGGCAGATCCTGCCCGGCTGGTTCAACCCGGTCTTCCTGCTCTCCCTGGTGGTCGGCACCATCGCGGTCAACGCCCTCACCGCCTACAGCGCGGGCCTCGCGCTCCAGGCCGTCGGCATCCGCATCCGCCGCACCCGCAGCGTGCTGCTCGACGGCGCGGTCGCCGTCTCGCTCACGCTGTACGCCCTCCTGGTCTCCAACTTCCTCGACACCGTCAGCAACGTGCTCCAGCTGACCGTCGTCCTCCTCGGCCCCAGCACCGCCGTCTACGCCACCGACATCCTGCTCCGCCGCAACCGCTACGACGGCCGCGCCCTCGGCGACGAACGCCCCGGCAGCCCCTTCTGGTACCGCGCCGGCGTCAACCCCGCCGGCGCCATCGCCCTCACGGGCGGCGTCACAGCCGCAGCCCTCGGCGTGGACACCCTCTACACCGGCCCACTGGCCGCCCTGGCCGGGGCGGACGTCGCGCTGCCGGTCGGCATGGTGGTGGCGGCGGTCCTGTACGCCGTGCTGATGCCTCGCCGGCGGGGGTGACGCCGGTCCGGCCGCGTGCGCGCCGCAGGGCGGGTGGGCGTGCTTCCACCGCCCGGGCGGCCGGGCGCCCGGGCTGGCCGGGTTAGTGGGTGACCTGCCCGTGGCGGCCAGCTGTGGGCCGGGCGGTTGGTCGTGGGGCGGGCAGCCGATTCGGTGCCTGTCGCGGGCGGCGAGTGAGGTTCGCGCTGGGGCGTGGGCGGTTCTGCGGCTGGGCCGGGCGGGGGAGACCTCGCGCTTCCAGTAGGCGTGGTGATGGCGGATCTGTACGCCGGGCCGCTGTTTCCGCGTCGGTTGGCCGACCGGCCAGGGTGGACCTCGCGCTGCGGGTGGGCATGGTGACGGCGGTGGTGGTTCAGCACGCCGTGCTGATGCGCCGTTGGTGGGTGTGACGCCGGTCGGGGCTGCTGGTCGTGGCCCGGCTGCGCTGCCGCGGGGCGGGTTGGGTGGTGTTTCCGCCGGCTCGGTGGCCAGGCTGGCCGGGTTGGTGGGTGACCTGACCGTGGTGGCTGGCCCTGGGGCCGAGCGGTTGGTCGTGGGTCGGACAGTCGGTTCGTCGCTGGCGGCGAGTGAGGTCTGCGCTGGGGCGTGGGTGGTTCTGTGGCTGGGCCGGGCGGGGTGGACCTGGTGCTGCCGGTGGGCACGGTGGCGGCGGCGGGTCGTACGCGGGGCCGCCGTTTTGCGCGACGACCGACCGGCCGGGGGTCCGGCGTCTCCGGGACGGGGCCCGGGGCTGGGCGGCCCGGCTGAGGAGCCGCCAGGAACGCAGGCTCGTCCAGGACAGGCGTGTTGGGGCGGGCTGCCCCGGGCGGAGGTCTGCTGTGGGCACCTCGGCACGCCAGTGGGGAAGAGCTGGGTGTGTGTGGCTGGGGTGAGTTCCGGGGTCTTGGGGGCGGGGTCCTGGGTGGGCGGGTCGAGTGTGGGGCCGTCTGGAACAGGCGTGTTGGGATGGGCTGACCGGGCAGGTGGCCCCTGTGCGGACGGCCCGGGCGTGTGAGGTCTGGGGAAGCGGCCGATGGCGGGGGCCCGGAGTGGGCGCTTCGTGACGGTGACTGCGGTGGGTTCCGGAGTTGACACCACGGGGGGTATGCGGCCACGCGGTAGGGGGCGGTGGCTCGCAGCGGGCTGCTCGGTGGTGGTGGTTCGGAGTGAGCGGCGCGTGGTAGGCGGCGGGGTTCGGGTGGGGATTGCTCCGGTGTGGCCGGTTCGGGGGAGTGGGTGGGACCGGGCGGCCAAAGAAAAAGGCGAGGAGAGTGAATCCCCTTGCCACTTTCAAGCTATACCGTGCCCCCGGGCTTGCGGCAAGGCCCCCGGCATGGCGCAGAATCCCGGCCGTAAGGCCATGACCTGCGGAAACGGGAGTCGTGAAATGCGTGTGTTGATGACGACCTGGGGGTCACGCGGGGATGTCGAGCCGCTGGCGGGGCTGGCGGTGGCGCTGCGGGGGTTCGGTGCGGAGGTGCGGGTGTGCGCGCCGCCGGACGAGGAGTTCGCGGCGGTGCTGGGGCGGGCGGGGGTGCCGCTGGTGCCGCTCGGTCCGTCGGTGCGGTCGGTGGTGGCCGGCCCGAAGCCGCCGACGGCGGAGGACGCGTTCCGGCTCGCCCGTGAGCTGGTCGCCGTGCGGTTCGAGACGCTGACCGCCGCGGCCGAGGGCTGTGACGTGGTGCTGGCGACCGGCCTGATGCCGGCCGGTGCGCGGGACGTCGCCGAGAAGCTCGGCCTGCCCTACGTGTTGGCCTGCTTCCACATCCTCGGACTGCCCTCGCGGCACTCCCGGCCCGGCCGGCGGCCGGGCACGCCGTCCCCGGACGACGAGACCGACTACCGGAAGCTCTGGGAGCAGGACGCCCAGCGGGTGAACGCGCTGTACGGGGAGGCGCTCAACAGCCACCGGGCGGCGATCGGCCTGCCGCCGGTGGAGAACGTCCGCGACCACGTCCTCACCGGACGGCCGTGGCTGGCGGCGGACCCGACGCTGTGTCCGTCGGAGGGCAGGACGGAACTCGACGTGGTGCAGACCGGCGCGTGGATCCTGCCCGACGACCGGCCGCTCCCGGCCGACCTGGAGGCGTTCCTGGCCGCCGGTGAACCGCCCGTGTACGTCGGCTTCGGCAGCATGGCCGCGCACGCCCCGGAGGACATCGCGAGGGTGGCCGTCGAAGCGGGCCGCGCGCACGGACGCCGGGTGCTCCTGGCCCACGGCTGGGCCGGGCTCGCCGCGGTCGACGAGCACGAGGACTGCCACGTCGTCGGTGAGGTGAACCAGCAGGCCCTGTTCCGCCGGGTGGCCGCCGTCGTCCACCACGGTGGTGCGGGCACCACGACGACCGCGGCCATGGCGGGCGTGCCCCAGGTGGTCGTGCCCCGGATCGCCGACCAGCCGTACTGGGCCGGCCGGGTGGCCGAGTTGGGCATCGGCGCGGCCCATCTCGACCGCACGCCGACCGTCGACTCGCTCTCCGCCGCGCTCGCCACGGCTCTGGCGCCCGAGACCCGGGTGCGGGCGGAGGCCGTGGCCGGCGGTATCCGCACCGACGGGGCGACGGTGGCCGCGAAGCTGCTGTTCGAGGCGGTGGGCAAGAAGGTACCGGCCGCGTCCCGGTGAGTGGCGGGGGCGGGGCGTGTGCCGCCTCTTCCGGGTGAACGGCGAAGGGTGCCAGGTGAGTTCGGCTTCGGATCGGTCTCCTTCCGATCGATCAGGGGTGGTTGGCGATCCGGGCGCGGCTGGTTCGGGCGGCGATCCGGCGACCGGCGGCCGGGTGTCGGCCGGGTCGGTTAGGGTGCCCACGGGCGCGCCCGGTCACCGCAGGCCGCGCGCGAGGGGAGGGCGGCATGACCGACGGCACGCACGGGGGAGTGGGGCAGGACGGCGACGGTATCCAGTGGCTCCTGGAGATCGGTCGGCCGAGCACCGGCCGACCGGGCACCAGCCGGTCGTCAATGGGTGGGCCCGGCACGGACGGTGAGGTCGGCGGCGTCGTCTTCGCCCGGGGGATCACGCCCGCGGAGCTCGCCCACCGGATGGGTGCCGACCCGGCCACCGCGACCGAGCCGATCAGTGACACCGAGATCCGGGACCTGGACATCGACGTCTACCGCCCCGGCGACGACGGCGACGGCGTGATCCGGGTCGGCGCGTGCGCCGGCTGGTCGTTCGCGATCGAGTACGGCGACTCCACCGGCGGTGAGCTGCTCACCGAGATAGCGCGCGACGGAGCCGAGGTGGTGCACTTCCGCCCGATGCCGGAGCGGCGGCCGGCCCTGCTGGACTACGCCCGGGACGGTGCCGTGCTGTGCGGCTTCGGCCTCGGCGAGGAGCGCTGGCGCTGGGGCCAGGAGCCGGACCTGCTGGTGCCGGACCTCGTCGCCGCCGGAGTCCTGGAGGCCGACGGCGTGACCTCCTGCGACCCCGGGCGGGAGCCCGACGGGGCCGCCCGCCGCCGCACCCTCGGCGCCGTCGAGCGGCGCTTCGGACTGAGCCTGCCCCGGGACGCCTTCGGTGGGCTGCGCCTGCCGGCGTACGCGGTGCGGGGAACCCCGGGCATGGCGTTGTACTGAGGCGGTGCGCCGGCGAAACAGCAGGAAGAGGAAGAGGAAGAGGAAGAGGAAGAGGAAGCGGAAGAGGAAGGGCAGGAACGGGAGCAGCGGGAACGGGAACAGCGGGGACAGGGACGACAGAGTCAGGGCGGTCACGGGAGGCTCCTTCCCGGGCCCCATCGGCGGGGCTCCGATGGCCGTCATCCTTGCGTGCCGCCGGTCCGTCGCACATGTGCCGATCGGGAGGTTCCTGCTGCGCCGTTCCTGTCTCGACCCTGCCGATCGGCAGGGTCGAGACAGGGCGGCGACAGGGCCCGGGGGCGGAGAGCGACGTGCCCCGCCGCCGCGGAGAGGCCCCGCAGCCGGGCCGAGCCCGTCAGTCCGAGCCCGTCGGCCCGTCAGCCGGAGCCCGTCGGCCCACCGGCCCGGCACCCGTTCGGCCGGTGGCAGTCGGTTCGGCGCACGCCCCCCGTCCGGGGGTCTCCGCAGGGCATCGGCGGCCCCCGGCCCCTAGGGTCTGTGGTGCGTCGGCGAACCGAGTGCCGCGCGCACGCAGGCCCGCCAGGCGTAGGCCGTCCCGCCGTGAGCCCTCCCGCCGTGCGCCGGGGTGTCCGGCAGGCCCGAGACCGCGCGCCGGGGTGCCCGGCCGACCGAGAGGTGGACCCGCCCCATGCACACCGTCGTCCGCGGCGCCGGAGCGCTCGGCCTGACCGTCCTGCTGCTCACCGCGGCCATCGGCTGCCAGGGCGACGGCTCCTCCGCCGCCGAGCCCGCGCCGACCTCCCCGACCTCCCCGACCACCGGGACGGCGGCAGCGACCGGCACCGCCACCGCGGCCGCCACCGGACTGGCCGCCCAACAGCTGGACTGGCACGCCTGCCCCGCCCCCACCGGCGCCCAGGGCGACGGCACCGCGCCCGCCGCCGACTGGCAGTGCGCCACCCTCAAGACCCCGCTGGACCACGGCAAACCGGACGGCACGACGATCGGTCTCGCGCTGATCCGCAGCCGGGCCAAGGACGAGCAGCACCGGATCGGCTCGCTGCTGTTCAACTTCGGCGGCCCCGGTGCCTCCGGCGTGGCCACCCTGCCGGCCCTGGCCGCGACCTACTCCTCCCTCAACTCCCGCTACGACCTGGTGAGTTTCGACCCGCGCGGGGTCGGCGCCAGCGACGGGGTGACGTGCCTGGACGACCGGGCGATGGACGCCGCCACCGCCGCCGACAGCACCCCCGACACCCCCGACGCGGTGAAGGCCCTGGACGACGGCAACGCCCGCTTCGTCGCCGCCTGCGAGCACAACTCCGGCGCGGTGCTGCCGTACGTGGACACCGAGAGCGCCGCGCGCGACATGGACCTGATGCGGCAGGTGCTGGGCGACCCGAAGCTCTCCTACTTCGGCATCAGCTACGGCACCCAGCTCGGCGGCGTCTACGCGCACTTGTTCCCGCAGCAGGTCGGCCGGATGGTGCTGGACTCGGTGGTCGACCCCACCAAGGACCCGCAGCAGGCCGCGCTCGGCCAGGCCCAGGGCTTCCAACTCGCCCTCGACGACTTCATGAAGGCCTGCGCCGCCCAGGTCGGGGCCGCCTGCCCGACCGGCGCGGGCGGCGACGAGGGCACCGCGAAGGTCACCGCCCTGGTGCAGAAGCTGGCGCAGTCGCCGCTGCCGACCACCCAAGGGCGGCAGCTCACCGAGAGCCTGGCGATCACCGGCATCGCGGGCGCCCTGTACAGTCAGGAGACCTGGCCCGTGCTGGCCGCCGGGCTCACCCAGGCGATGGACCAGGGGACCGGCGACACGCTGCTCCAGCTCTCCGACGCGCTGAACGGGCGCGACGCGCAGGGGCACTACAGCAACCTGAACGCCGCGAACCGGGCGATCAGTTGCGTGGACGCCCGGCAGCGCTACTCGGACCAGGACGTGCAGCAGCAGCTGCCGCAGTTCCAGGCCGCCTCCCCGGTGTTCGGGTCCTACACCGCCTGGGGACTGACCGCCTGCACCGGTTGGCCCGTCCCCGGCAAGGCCGCCCATCCGGAGGTGTCCGCGCCGGGGGCCGCCCCGATCCTGGTGGTCGGCACCACCGGCGATCCGGCCACCCCGGTGGAGGGCGCCCGTACGATGGCGCAGCAGCTCGGCGCGGGCGTCGGCGTCACCGTCACGCTGCAGGGCGAGGGGCACGGCGGCTACAACACCGGCAACCCGTGCCTGAAGCAGACCGTGGACGCCTACCTGCTGGACGGGACGGTGCCGGCGGACGGGACGACCTGCGGCTGAGCGGTCGGCGGGGCGTGCGGGGCATGCAGGGTGTGCGGGCCGTGCCGGGCGCGTAGGGCGTGCGGGGACGGACGGCCGGGAGTGAAAGTGGCCCACTGGAATGGCCATCGATTGGCCCTGGAGAGTGGGCCACTCTGTCACTAGTCTTCTCAGCGTGACCAACGACGTGACGAACACCGCGCCCGCCCAGCACCACCTCGACCAGCTCACCGCCCAGCTTCCCGACCGGCACCCCGGCAACGGCCACCGGGTCGGCGACGACACCGTCAGGAACGACACCGTCAAGGTCGACTTCTACTTCGACCCCGTCTGCCCCTTCGCCTGGATAACCTCCCGGTGGATCCTGGAGGTCGAGAAGCAGCGCGAACTCGACCTGAACTTCCGGGTGATGAGCCTGTCCGTCCTCAACGAGGGCCGCACCGACCTGCCCGAGCGCTACCAGCGCCTGATGACCACCGGCTGGGGCCCCGTGCGGGTCTGCATCGCCGCCGCCGAGCAGCACGGCCCGCAGGTGCTGCGCGAGCTGTACACCGAGCTCGGCACCCGGCTGCATGACCAGGACCGGGCCGCCGACGACGCCGTCATCCGGGAGGCGCTGGCGGCGGCGGGCCTGCCGGAGGAGCTGGCCGAGGCGGCGAACAGCACGGAGTACGACGAGGCCCTGCGCAAGAGCCACCACGAGGGCATGGACCCGGTCGGCGAGGAGGTCGGGACGCCGACCATCCACGTGGACGGCGTCGCCTTCTTCGGCCCGGTGCTGAGCGCCATCCCGCGCGGCGAGGACGCCGTACGGGTCTTCGACGGTGTGCGGCTGCTGGCCGGGTACCCGAAGTTCTTCGAGCTCAAGCGGACTCGGACGGACGCGCTCGACTTCTCCTGACCCGCCCCGGCGGAGGCCGCGCCGAGCCCGCACTGAGCCCTCGCCGAGCCCGCATCGGGCGTGCCCGCACGGAGGACTGCCGCGGGCCCGGCCTGCGGCCTGTCAGCCCCGGCGGCGCTGCTTGATCCTGATCGGCCCCGACCGGGGGTGGCCGACCACGGTCAGCACCGGGGCGCCCGGCTCCGCCTGCTCGGCCGCCTTGTTGACGATGTTTCCGGTGTTGGTGCTCGACGGGTCGATCCGTACGCCCCAGCCCCGCGGGACGATCAGCCGGATGTGGCCCATGCCGGTCGATGCCTCGACCGTGATCTCCCGGTGGGGGCACACGGCCTCGGTGAAGTCGACCGTGAGCAGCGAGATCTTGGTCTCCGCGACGATCCGACGGGGCACGGACCAGCGGCCGCTCTGCACCATGTTGTTCATCCGGGGCCGGAGCGTGAGGACCTCCTCCGCCGCGGACGCCTCCCGGGCCTCCAGCCGGCCGCCGAGGTCGGCCACCAGGATGTCGAGTTCGCCGTACGTCCGCGCGGCGTAGGTGCGGTCGAGCCGCTCCTCCAGTTCCCCGAGGTCGATGCGGCCGTCGCCGGCGGCGACCCGCAACTGCTCGGCCACCGCTTCCCGGTCGCTGTCCCCGGCCCGGGGTTCCACGGCGGCCTCGGGCGTCTTGTGCGGCGCTGGCAGTTCCTCGTTGACCATGCGGCTACTCTAGGTCGCGAATCGTCCTGGCGGGCGGCTCGATCGCCAACTCCGTACGGCCCGAGGACCCTTGAGCGCGCCCGGAAGAGCGGTCGGAGGGGCAGCCGACGGGGGACGGCCGAGGACGCGGGCCGAACGGCCGTCGAGGATGCGGCCGCCTCGGCCGGAGCGGCCGGGCAAAGGCTCCGCCGGGTGCGCTGGAAGCGCCCGGCAGGCTTCCGCAAACCGTTCGCGACGGCGCGACCCCACGTACCGGACCGGCCTTCGGCCTGCCCGCGTCCGCCTCCCGTGTCCGACGCCGTGCCCGACGCCCGTATCCGATCCGGCGCCGCGGGCCGTGGCGCCGAGCGGGTCGTTCTCCCCCGAGTGGACCGCTGCCACCCCCTTCAGGCTCCCGTCCGGGCGCGGAGAGTCCGACCATGGAGGGACGGAGGCTGTCCGGCCCCCCGAGAGGCGGTGAGCGTGGATGATCGCACGAATCCGGCTGCGCGTCGCCCGTCACCCCACGACCCCGCCGGGCTCCGGCCCCGACCCCGGCCCGAGGCAGGGCTGGGGCCAACCACGGGGCCCGGGCCAGGGCCCCGGCCCCGGCGGCCCGGCCAAGCCCCCGCCGCCCTCGTGGCGCCGCTGGCTGCTGCCCGTCGCCGTACTGGTGACGCTGCTCCTGCTGGTGCTCTTCTCCAACCCCGGCAAGCCCGGCACCCGCTACGGCTACACCGACTTCGTGAACCGGGTCGACGCCGGCCAGGTGCAGACCGTGGACGTCAGCGACACCGGCGCGGTGAGCGGCACGCTCAAGGACGGCACCCGCTTCAGCAGCCAGATCCCGACCGCCCTGGACACCTCCCAGCTCAGCAGCGCGCTCTCCGACCACCACGTGACCGTCACCGGCAGCCGGAGCAGCGGCGGCGGCTCGATCTGGTCCTCCCTGCTGCTGTTCCTGCCGCTGCTGATCTTCGGCGGGCTCTTCCTCTGGTCCGGCCGGATGGCCGCCCGTTCGCTGGGCGGCGGTCTGAGCGCCATCGGACGGTCCCGGGCCAAGATCATCGAGGCGGAGCGGCCGGACACCGGGTTCGCCGACGTGGCGGGGTACGAGGGGGTGAAGCAGGAGGTCAGCGAGGTGGTCGACTTCCTGCGCAGCCCGGAGCGGTACGCCGCCGCCGGGGCCAAGGGGCCGCGCGGGGTGATCATGGTCGGGCCGCCCGGCACCGGCAAGACCCTGCTCGCCCGGGCGGTCGCCGGCGAGGCCTCGGTGCCCTTCCTCTCGGTGACCGGCTCCGGCTTCGTGGAGATGTTCGTCGGTGTCGGCGCCTCCCGGGTCCGCGACCTCTTCGACGAGGCCCGCAAGCGCGCGCCGTCGATCATCTTCATCGACGAGATCGACGCCGTCGGCGGCCGCCGGGCGGGCGGCACCCGGCTCGGCGGCAACGACGAGCGCGAGCAGACCCTGAACCAGCTGCTCGCCGAGATGGACGGCTTCGACCAGAGCACCGGCATCGTCGTCATCGCCGCCACCAACCGCCCGGACGCCCTCGACCCGGCCCTGCTGCGCCCCGGCCGCTTCGACCGGCAGGTCACCGTCCCGCTGCCCAACCAGGCCGAGCGGGCCGCCATCCTCGCCGTGCACGCCCGCGGCAAGACCCTGGCCCCGGACGTCGACCTCGGGCGGCTCGCCCGCGGCACCCCCGGCTTCTCCGGCGCTGACCTCGCCAACCTGGTCAACGAGGCCGCCATCAACGCCGTGCGCGCCGACCGGGCCACCCTCACCGCCGACGACCTCGACACCGCCCGCGACCGGGTGCTGCTCGGCCGCCGGGAGTCCTCCAACGCGCTGCTGCCCGACGAGCGGCACGCCGTCGCGGTGCACGAGTCCGGACACGCGCTGGTCGCCGCGCTGTGCGAGCACGCCGACCCGGTCGCCAAGGTGACGATCCTCCCGGCCGGCGTCGCCCTGGGCGCCACCGAGCAGCTGCCCGAGGCCGAACGGCACTTGTACAGCGAGGCCTACCTGGTCGACCTGATCACCGTCCAGCTCGGCGGCCGGGCGGCGGAGCTGGTGGTCTTCGGCGAGGGCTCCACCGGCGCCGCGAACGACCTCGCCAACGCCACCTCGGTCGCCACCCGGATGGTCCGCGAGTTCGGCCTCTCCTCGGAACTCGGCCCGGTCGGCTACTCCAGCGGCACCCCGCACTACCTCGGCGACAACCCCGAGGACCTGCTGCGCCGCCCGTACTCCGAGCAGACCCAGCGCGCCGTGGACGAGGCGGTGGCCCGCCTGCTGCGCGGCGCCGAGCGGCGGGCCGTCGCCCTGCTCACCGACCACCGGCACCACCTGGACGAGCTGGCGGCGCTGCTGGTCGCCCAGGAGACGGTGGACGGCCGGGTGGTGCTCGACATCCTGTCGCACCCGGCGCCGGGGCCGGAGCGGCCGGTCTCGCTGCGGAAGCCGGACGGGCCCGAAGGAGCGGCGGAGGCGGGTGCGCAGGCGGCACCGGCGGACACGGACGCGCAGGCGGAACCGGGGGACACGGACGCGCAGGCGGAACCGGGGGAGGCCCCCCGCCCGTGACGGCCGCGTCGTGGGTGGTCGTATCCTCGTGATCGCGTCACGTACCCACCGTCCCGAGGAGTCGGAATGACCGAGCCCCTGCCCGCCGACGTCCAGCGGGAGATCGCCCGTGCCCTCGGGGTCGTCCCCGTGCCGGACCCCGCGAAGGAGGCCGAGCGGCGGGTGGAGTTCCTGGTCGGCCAGGTGCGGGCCACCGGCGCGCGCAGCCTGGTGCTCGGCATCAGCGGCGGCGTCGACTCCACCACCGCCGGGCGCCTGTGCCAGCTCGCCGTCGAGCGGCTGCGGGCCGAGGGGCACCAGGTGACCTTCACCGCCATGCGGCTGCCGTACGGCGTCCAGGCGGACGAGGCGGACGCCCAGCTCGCGCTCGGCTTCATCCGCGCCGACGAGGTGCTGACCGTCGACGTCAAGCCCGCCGCCGACGGCGCGCTCGCCGCCCTGAAGGCGGCCGGCCTGACCTACGGCGACCACGGCCACGAGGACTTCGTCGGCGGCAACGTCAAGGCCCGCCAGCGGATGGTGGTCCAGTACGCGGCGGCGGGCGCCAAGGGCGGGCTGGTCGTCGGCACCGACCACGCGGCCGAGGCCGCGGTCGGCTTCTTCACCAAGTTCGGGGACGGCGCGGCCGACGTGATGCCGCTGTCCGGCCTCACCAAGCGCCAGGTGCGGGCGGTCGCCGAGGCGCTGGGCGCGCCCGCCGAGCTGGTCAAGAAGGTCCCGACCGCAGACCTGGAGGACCTCGCCCCCGGCCGCCCCGACGAGGACGCCCTCGGTGTCAGCTACGACGCCCTGGACGACTTCCTGGAGGGCATGCCGGTCAGCGAGGAGGTCTTCCGCACCGTCCTCGGCCACTACCGCCGCACCGAGCACAAGCGCAACCTGCCGGTCGTCCCGCCGGTGGTCTGACCGGTCCGGACGAGCGCGCCGCCGGCGCCGGGCTCCGGAGCGGTCCGCCGGGGCCGAGGGGGCCGAGGGGGCGAAGGCCCTCGGCGGTCTGATCAGGACGTGGACGACCAGGCCCCCGGTGCCGGCAGGTGACCGGGGAGCCTGCCGAGCAGCGCCCGGCGCGTACGGGCCGAAGCCCGAGGGGGGCGGAGTGACGACGGTGGAGCGGCTCGCGGTGGTGTCCGGGGGCGGGACCGGGATCGGCCGGGCGATCGCGGCGCGGCTGGTCGGGGACGGGCACCGGGTGGTGGTCGTCGGCCGCCGGGCGGCGGTGCTGGAGCAGGCCCGGGAGGAGATCGAGCGGACCGCCGGGCCGGGGCGCGTCGTGCCGGTGGCGGCCGATCTGACCGACCCGGCGGCGGTCGAGGCGGCGGCGGCCCGGATCGCCGGGCTCGGGCCGGTGGACGTGCTGGTGAACAACGCGGGCGCGATCGTCACCCCGCCCGCCGATGACGGTCTGGCCGCGCTGGCCGCCGCCTGGCGGCGGGACCTGGACGGCAATCTGCTCACCGCCGTGCTGCTGACCACCGCGCTCCAGGACGCGCTGCGGCGGCCCGGCGGCCGGCTGGTGGTGATCAGTTCGGCCGCGGCCCAGCGCGGCGGCGCGGGCCCGCACTCGGCGGGCTCGTACGCCGCGGCCAAGGCCGCGCTGCACGGCTGGGCCTTCGGCCTGGCGCGGCAGTTGGGGCCGGACGGGATCACGGTGAACGTGCTCGCGCCCGGGTACGTCGAGTCCACCGAGATCTTCGGGGCGGGCTGGAGCGAGGAGTTCCACGCGCGGAAGGTGGCCGACACCCTGGTCGGCCGGGCGGGCACCCCGGCCGACGTGGCCGAGGCGGTCGCCTACCTGGCCTCGCCGGCCGCCGGGTACCTGACCGGTCAGGTGATCGGGCTCAACGGCGGTGCGGTGCTGGGCCGTTGAGCCCGGCCGGAGGGCCTGCGGCCTACTGCTCCGCGATCCAGTCCGTCACCAGCTCCTCCAGCACCCCCAGCGGCAGGCTGCCGTGCCCGATCAGCCGGTGGTGGAACTCCCGGACGTCGAACCGGGCGCCGAGCGCCGCCTCGGCCCGCTCGCGGTGCCGCACGATCTCCCGGCGGCCGATCAGGTAGGCGGTGGCCTGGCCCGGCCAGGCGATGTAGCGGTCGATCTCGTTGCGGACGTTGGCCTCGGGGGTCGCGGTGTTGGCCCGCATGTAGGCCTTCGCCCGCTCCCGGGACCAGCCGTAGTGGTGCATCCCGGTGTCCACCACCAGCCGGACCGCCCGCATCGCGTCCAGCGAGAGCATCCCGAACCGGGACAGCTCCGAGCCGTACAGCCCCATCTCGTCCGCGAGCCGCTCGGTGTACAGGCCCCAGCCCTCGACGTGGGCGGTCAGCTGGCCGCTCGGGTTCCGCCGGAACCGCGGCAGGTGGTGCAGGGTCTGCGCGACGGCGAGCTGGAGGTGGTGGCCGGGAACGCTCTCGTGGAAGGCGATCGCCTCGTACTCGTAGCTGAACCGGGTCTCCGGGCGCAGCGTGTTGATCCAGTGGGTGCCGGGCAGTCCGCCCGGGCCCGGCGGCTGGTAGTAGGCCAGCGGCGCGGTCTCCGCCTCGATCGGGTCGATCTCCCTGGTCACGCAGTCGGCGATCGGGTACGGGCGGAACCAGTCCGGGGCGGCGCGGCGGGCCCGGTCCAGCGCCCCGTCCGCCAGGGCGACGATCTCGGCCGCGCTGCCGAAGCGCAGCGAGCGGTCCTCGCGCAGCGCGGTCAGCACGGCGGCCGGGTCGGTGATGCCCAGCACCTTGCCGCCCAGCTCGGCGAACTCCTCGCGCAGCGCCGCGACGGCCTCCAGACCGATCCGGTGCACCTCCTCCGGGGTGAGCCCGGGCCGGGTGAAGCGGGCGACGGCGTCCGCGTAGCCCTCGGCGCCGCCCGGCACGTGGCAGACCCCGGCCTTGTCGTCCGGCCGGGCACCCGGGGCCAGCCGCTGGGCCAGCCCGGCCAGGAAGCGGGCCACCGCGGGGCGGACGGCGTCGCGCACGATCGCCAGGGCGCGCTCGGACTCCGGGCGGCCGGCCAGCGGCCGCAGCAGCTTGTCCTCGGCCGGGGCGGTCGCCAGGTGGGTCTCCAGCTGGGCGACGGCGGCGTCGACCCCGCTGCGCAGCGGGTGGCGGCCCTCGGCGGCGGCGTCCAGGGTGCGGCGCAGGACGGCGTCGAAGTAGTCGGGCAGCGCGGCGAGGCGTTCCAGGTAGGCGTCGGCGCCCTCCTGGTCGATCGAGGTCATGGCGAGCGCGGTGAAGGCCTCGTTCTGCGGGGCGACGATGGTCGCCGAGACGCTGAACTCGGCCAGCCCGTGGGTGATCTGGCCGATGCCGTTGGCGAGCAGCCGGGCGAGCACCCGGTGGGTGATCCGGTCCTCGCCGGCCAGCGAGTCCAGCGGGATCGCGGCCAGCCGGGCGGTGAAGCCCAGCAGGGCCTCGCGGTGGCGGTGCGCGGCCGCGCGGGACGGGTCGGGCACCAGGTGGGCGTAGCCCTCGACCCCGCTGAGGGTCGCGTCGAACGGGTTGTGGGTGTTCTCGGCGTCGAAGAACTCCTCCGCGAGTGCGGCGAGTCCGGTGTGCTGAGGCTGTTCGATCACGGTCGCTCCCCCGATGCGGTGTACCGCGGCGCGGCGTACCGCCGTGCCCGGTCCCGCCGATTATTCGGAGCGACCGGCGGCCCGGTCAATACGCGCTGGTGGGACGGGGGTTCCGTCCCCTCCCGCCGGCGCCCGCCACGCACGGACCCACCTGCGAAGCCGCGTACGGACCCACCTGCGAAGCCGCGTACGGACCCACCCGCGGACCCGCGTACGGACCCGCGCACACGACGGTGCCGGCGTCCGTCGGAACGGACGCCGGCACCGTCGTCGCGCGGGGGCCCGGCAACCGGCGCCGGAGCGCCGCCGTGCCGGGCGGGGGAGGACGGGTCAGCTGGCCTTGGCGGCCTTGCCCTCCTTGGCGGCCTGGGCGGCGGCCTCCTTCTCGTGCTTCTCCTTGATCCGGGCGGTCTCCTTGCGGACGTCCACCTGGTTGGCGCGCTCGTGCTGGAGCCAGAGCGGGTTCTCGGCCTTGACCGCCTCGATCTGCTCGGTGGTGAGCGCCTCGGTCACGCCGCCGCGGGCCAGGCCGGAGATGGAGATGCCGAGCTTGGCGGCGACCACCGGGCGCGGGTGCGGGCCGTTCTTGCGCAGGTCCTGGAGCCACTGCGGCGGCTCGGCCTGCAGCGCGCTGAGCTCCTCGCGGGAGACCACGCCCTCCTGGAAGCCGGTCGGCGCCGCGTCGAGGTAGATCCCCAGCTTCTTGGCCGCGGTGGCCGGCTTCATGGTCTGGCTGGTCTTCTGCTTGAGCGATGTCATGGTGACAAGGGTAAGGGAGTGCGCGGGCGCTCCCGGTCACGGTCGGTAGCCTTGCCTTGTGACAGACATGCAGGTGAACCCGTCCTTCCGGCTCGTGTACGTCCCGGGCGTGACCCCCGGCAAATGGGTCCGGGTCTGGAGCGAGCGGCTCCCGGACGTGCCGCTGGACCTCCTCGCGGTCCCGTTCGGCGACGGCGAGCGCACGCTGCGCGAGGGCGGCGCGGACGCCGGGCTGGTCCGGCTGCCGGTCGACAAGGACGTGCTGAGCGCGATCCCGCTCTACAGCGAGACCACCGTCGTGGTCTTCCCCAAGGACCACTGGCTCGCCGCCGCCGAGGAGGTCGCGCTGGACGACCTGGCCGAGGAGGTGGTCTTCCACCCGCTCGACGACACCCTCGGCTTCACCGCCGACACCCTGCCCGGGCGGCCCGCCATCGCGCGTCCGGACAGCACGGAGGACGCGATCGAGCTGGTCGCGGCGAACGTCGGCGTGCTCCTGGTGCCGCAGTCGCTGGCCCGGCTGCACCACCGCCGGGACCTCACCTACCGGCCGGTGGTGGAGGCGCCGCAGTCCCAGGTGGCGCTGGCCTGGCCGCAGGAGCGGACGACGGACCTGGTGGAGGAGTTCATCGGGATCGTCCGCGGCCGTACGGTCAACAGCTCGCGCGGGCGCGGGGCCGGGCAGGCGGCGCCCGAGGCGCAGCCGAAGAAGGCGGCGGCCGGCCGGGGCAAGCCGCAGCCGCAGAAGTCCGGCGGGCAGAAGGGCGGCGCGCAGAAGGCGGGTGGCCAGAAGGCGGGCGGGCAGAAGTCCGGTGGACAGCGCGCGGGGGCGCCGAAGGCCGGGGGCGCCAAGGCCGGCGGGCGGGGCGCGGCGGCCCGGCGCGGCAGGCCCAAGCGGTGACCGTGGCGTAGCGTCTGCCCCGTTCGCTTGCAGTCGAGGCGGGAGGAGCGGGGCAGTGTGGCACGACCTGATGGCCGTCCAGATTCCGATCGTGGAGAAGGTCCTCCGTACGGTCGCCGTCTACGTGCTGATCCTGGTGCTGTTCCGGCTGGCCGGGAAACGCGGGCTGGCGGGGCTGAACACCTTCGACATGGTGGTCGTCTTCCTGCTCTCCAACGTGGTGCAGAACGCCATCATCGGCAACGACAACAGCCTGCTCGGCGGCGCGATCGGGGCGGTCACGCTGGTCGCGGTGAACGCCGGCGTCACCCGCTGGCTCGCCCGCGACCCGAAGGCCGCCCGGCTCCTGGAGGGCAGGCCCACCACCGTGGTGAAGGACGGCAAGCTGGTCGAGGGCGCGCTGCACAGCCTGGCGCTGCGCCCGTCCGAGCTGGAGCACGCCATCCGGATCCAGAACGGCGACAAGGTCGGCGACGTCGCCCGCGCCCGGCTGGAGCCGGACGGGCAGCTGCTGGTGGCCCTCAAGCACGGCGAGCAGAGCGCCACCCGCGCCGACGTCGAGGACCTGCGGCGCCGGCTGGCGGAGATCGAGCGGCTGCTCACCGCGATCGCCGCCGACCGGCGCCCGCCGGGCTGACGCGGGCTCGCGCTCGGGCACGGGTCCAGGCTCAGAGCCGGGCCCGGGCGCGGGTTCAGGCCCGGCTGCCGGCCCAGACCAGGCGCCCGGTCGACGCCGTGATGCGGTAGTCGGCCTCCGCACCGGGCCGGGCGTAGGCCTCGACCCGGCGGCACACCACGAAGGCCGGGTCCCGCTCCGACTCCAGGACCAGGTAGTAGTGCCCCACGCCGGAGAGCTCGCCCGGGCCGCCGTCGGAGAACTCCCGGATGCTCCTGCGCTCCTCGGGGGTGGCGGAACGGATCGTCAGCGTGGGGTAGTGGGTGTGGAGCTTCATCGCCCGCACGGTCTCGAAGACGATGTCGAGGGTCTCGGGCTCCTGCCTGCCCGCCTGGCTGCGCAGCACCAGTTCCTTGTGGCCGATGCCGTAGTGCCAGAGCTGGAAGGAGCGGGGGCTGTGGAAGGGGGTCTTCGCACTCCTGGTCATCCGGGCATGATCACCGGTCGGCCGCCGCCGGGGCAAGGGTTTCGGCGCGCCGGCGGCGGGCGGCGGTGAGGGCCACGGCGGCGGCCAGGGCGAAGCCGAGGGCGGCCGAGAGCAGGTGGCCGACGGTGGTGAAGGGCGGGAGGGGGCCGGGCCATTCGCCGTCGCCGGAGAGCGGCCAGGCGAGGACGAAGGCGGCCCAGGGCAGCCGGGCCCAGCGGGGCAGGGCGAGGACGGCGAGGGCGAGGACGGTCTGGGCGCCGTAGCTGATGCCGTAGTCCGAGGCCTGGCGCACGCTCTCCGGGTACCAGCCGTGCCGCAGGGCGAACACGATCACCGCGGCGGTGAGCAGGGTGGCGCCGATGTGCCCGCCGAGGAGGACGGCGGCGGCGCGCGGGCTGCCGAAGCGGCGCTCGGTCCAGGCGAGGCAGCAGCCGATGCCGAGGCCGAGGGTGATCAGGGTGCCGCCGAAGCCGGTGGAGAGGACCTCGGTGAGGGTGCCGTCGAACAGCAGCGCGCTGCCGAACAGGGCGGTGACCGGGTGGTCGTGGAGGTTGTCGAGGTTGGTGCTGATGTGGTCGCGGAGCGCGTCCGCCCGGTCCTCGGCGAGCAGGTTCCCGACCCAGACGTTCCCGAGCAGGAGCAGGAGGACGTAGCCGAAGGTCAGCGGCGAGCGGCGCGGGTACGTCCGGACGGCGCGGAGCAGCCCGGTCAGGAGCCCCGATGGGGTGGGTGCGTTCATGGTCTGGTGGTGTCCCGGTCGAGCGGTGTGGTCCGCGGCCGGCGCCCGTGCGGCCGGCCCTGCCGGGACAGTACCGAAGCCCGGTGGGGATCCGGTCAGCGGACCCGGCGGGTCAGCGTCGCGGTGAAGGGCCGGGGCACGAGGGAGGAGCCGCGGACGGGGCGGACGGGCCGGCCGGGGGTGGGGGCGATGGTCCAGCGGGCGGCGATGGTGGCGATGGCGAGGACGGCCTCGGTGGTGCCGAAGGCGTCGCCGATGCAGCGGCGGGCGCCGAGGCCGAAGGGCGCGTAGGTGCCGGGGGCGGGGCGGGCGGTGGTGAGCCAGCGGTCGGGGTCGAAGCGGTCGGGGCGGGGGAACAGGTCGGGCCGGCGGTGCAGCAGGTACGGGCTGTACAGCAGGGTGGCGCCGGCCGGGACGCGGTGGCCGCCGAGCTCGGTGTCGGTGGTGGCGGTGCGGCTGAGGATCCACGGCGGCGGGTAGAGCCGCAGGGTCTCGCTGACGATCCGGGCGGTGAGCGGCAGGGAGGGCAGGTCCTCGTGGCGGGCGGGCCGGCCGTCCAGGACGGTGTCGAGCTCGGCGTGCAGGCGGGTCCGGACGGCCGGGTTGGCGGCGAGCAGTGTCCAGGCCCAGGAGAGGGTGGCGGCGGTGGTCTCCATGCCGGCCAGCAGGAAGGTGACCACCTGCTCGTGGACCTCGGTGTCGGACAGGCCCCGGCCGTCCTCGTCCGTGGCGGCGAGCAGCGTGGAGAGCAGGTCCTGCCGGTCGGTGCCGGTGGCGCGGTGTTCGGCGATCAGCCGCCGGGTGATCTCCCGCAGGTCCTGCTGGGCGCGGCGGAAGCGGCGGTTGCCGGGGGTGGGGAGGCGGTCGGCGCCGGGCAGCGGCAGCATCAGCCGCCGGCCGACGCCGCGGGTCACGATGTCCATGCTCCGGTGCACCGGCAGCGAGCCGGCCCGCTCGTGCGCGGCGAACAGGCAGCGGGCGGTGACGGCGGTGGAGAGGCGGTACATCGCGGCGGGGACGTCGATCACGTCGCCGTCGTGCCAGCGGGCGGTGGCGCCGGCGATCTCCTCGATCATCAGCGCGGCGTAGCCGGGCAGCCGGTCGCGGTGGAACGCGGGCTGGAGCATGCGCCGTTGGCGCCGGTGGGCGGCTGCGGGGCAGGTGGCGAGGCCGTTGCCGAAGACCTCCCGGGCCTTGTCGAGGAGGGGCCCGCCCTTGTCGAAGGTGTGGTCGTCGGTGAGCATCCGGCGGACCAGCTCGGGGTGGCAGACCACGTACGCGCGGAGCGGGCCGAGCCGCAGCCGGACGAGGTCGCCGTGGGCGGGCAGGCCGGCGACGAACTCGTGGGGGTGGTGGAGGAGGGCGGGGGCGTGGCCGAGCAGCGGGAGGCCGCCGGGGGCGGTGGCCGCGGTGAACCGGGTGGTCGGGAAGAACGGGGTCGGCACGGGCGTCACCTTGGTTGGGGCGGGAGGACCGGGACGAATCGCGAACGTGATCTTTCCCGGCGGTGTGCGGCGAAACGATCGTGGACCGGCGGACGGGGTGAACGCGGGGGCGCGGGGCGAACGATCGTGCGCCCTCGCTGTCTTGACGGTTCGTCCGCCCGTGAGCGGGCGCCCCGGGCCGCAGGGCGTCGCCGGGTGGGCCTACACTCGGAGCCCAGTGAGATTACCGGTCAGTAGAACCGGGCAGGTACGAGCAGCCGGTGCGATGGTCGGACGGCGGAACGTCCGGCGGGGAGTGGGGGGTTCGGATGACCGACGAGCGGGTCCACGCGTTCGCCGACGACGCCCTGGGCGCCCACGACGCGGTGGCGCTCGCCGCGCTGGTCCGGGCCGGTACGGTCAACCCCCGGGAGCTGGTCGGCGCGGCCGTCGACCGGGCCGCCCGGGTGGACGGCGCGCTGCTGCCCGTCGCCCACGCTTCGTACGACAGGCCGCGGATCAGCCGGGAGGGCATCGGCGGTCCGCTCTGGGGCGTGCCGACCTACCTCAAGGACAACGTGGACCTGCGCGGCCTGCCGACCGGGATGGGCAGCGAGGCCTTCCCCGCCCGCCCGGCCCGCCGCAACGCGCGCTTCACCGACCAGTTCCTCGCCACCGGCCTGGCCGTCCTCGGCAAGACCCGGCTGCCCGAGTTCGGCCTCAACGCCTCCACCGAGTTCGCCACCGCCCAGCCGGTGCGCAACCCGTGGAAGCCCTCGCACTCGGCCGGCGCCTCCTCGGGCGGCGCGGCCGCCCTGGTGGCCTCCGGCGTGGTGCCGATCGCCCACGCCAACGACGGCGGCGGCTCGATCCGCATCCCGGCGGCCTGCTGCGGGCTGGTCGGCCTCAAGCCCACCCGGGGCCGGCTGGTCACCAACGCCCAGAGCGGCAAACTGCCGATCGACCTGGTCACCGACGGCGTGCTGACCCGCTCGGTGCGCGACACCGCCGCCTTCCTCGCCGCCGCCGAGCGGCACCGGAGCAACCCCGCGCTGCCCCCGCTCGGCCTGGTCGAAGGGCCCGGCGAGCGGCGGCTGCGGATCGGCCTGGTGGTGGACTCGCCGACCGCCAGGACCGACGGGCCGACCCGGCGGGTGGTCGAGGAGACCGCCGCCCGGCTGGAGGCGATGGGCCACCTGGTCGAGCCCGCCGCACTGCCCTTCGGCGAGGAGTTCTCCCGCGACTTCGTCAGCTACTGGGGCTACATCGCCTGGGCCGTCGCGGCCACCGGCCGGCTGCTGATCGACCCGGGCTTCCGGGCCGGGAGGCTGGACGGCCTGACCACCGGGCTGCGCCGCCGGTTCCAGGCCGAGTTCCCGCGGACCCCCGGCGTGCTGCGGCGGCTGCGCCGGGCCGAGGGCGTGTACGCGAGGATCTTCCGCACCCACGACGTGATCCTCTCCCCGGTGCTCGCCCACACCACCCCGCCGATCGGGCACCTGAGCCCGAACGTGGACTTCGACGAGCTGATGGACCGGCTGACGCGCTACGTGGCCTTCACCCCGGTCAACAACGTGGCCGGCGGCCCGGGCATCGCCCTGCCGGCGGGCTCCGCGCCCGGCGGGCTGCCGGTCGGGGTGCACCTGTCGGCGGCGCACGGGCAGGAGCGGCTGCTGCTGGAGCTGGCCTTCGCGCTGGAGGCGGACCGGCCCTGGCGGCGGATCCAGGACTGAGCGGGCCGGTCCGGGACTGAGCGGGCCGGTCCGGGGCCCGGTCGGCCGTTCGGCGACGGCTGCGTTCGGAGTGGCGGCGCTCAGGGCCCCGGAGCTCAGGACCCCGGCGTTCCGGGCGGTGACACGTTCCGGGCGGTGACGCTCAGGGCAGCGGCGCCGCCACCGCCCGGGCCGCGCGCACCTCGTGGTGCAGCCGGGCGAGCGCGCAGTCCGGCGACAGCGCGTCCGGCCGCGCCTCCGGCAGCCGCTCGCCGGTGCGCAGCGCCTCGGCCAGGTCGGCCAGCTCCCGGGTGACGGCGGCGACCTCGGCGGTGGTCGGCACCGGCGCGCCGTGCTCGATCCGCACCCGGGTGGCGGTGGTGGTGTCCACGATCCGCTCGACCGCGATCACCACCGGCCACCACGCCCGCGCCCGGGCCCCGACCGGCGGCGGCTCGGTGAGGGCCCGCTGGAACTCGCTGCGCACGGCGGACAGGTCCCGGTAGAGCCGCCGCCGGTAGCGGGCGCGGGCGGCCGGTTCGTCCGGTCCGGGGCCGGTGGCGAAGGCCAGCGAGACGTACGAGGCGGTGTCCTGGACGGCGTCGGCGAGGCGGTCGCCGATCCGGGTGTGCCAGGACTCCGGCCACAGCAGGTAGCCGGCCAGCAGGGAGATCCCGCAGCCGATCAGCGAGTCGTAGAGCCGGGGCAGCACCAGGTGGAAGCCCTGGTGGTTGAGCAGGTCGGAGAGCAGCAGGATGACCGGGGTGATGGCCGCGGTCTGGAAGGCGTACCCCTTGGCGGAGAGCACCGGGATCAGCGTCGCCAGCACCGCCATCACGGGGACGTCCCACCAGCCGTGCGGCACCTCGGCCAGGACCGGGATGGCGATCAGCAGCCCGGCCGCGGTGCCGAACGCGCGCAGCACCGCGCGGGAGAACACCGAGCCGAAGTCGGGCTTCATCACGAAGGTCACGGTCAGCGCCACCCAGTACGAGCGGGGCACCGCGATCACCGAGACCAGCACCTGCGCCAGCCCGATGCACAGCGCCAGCCGCAGCCCGTACCGCCAGGACGCGCCGGACAGCAGCAGCGCCCTGGCCGCCCGCCGGGCCCGCACCGCGAGGCGGGCCGGCCGGCCGAGCCGGTCGTCGGCGGCGTACGGGTCGGGCGAGGCCTCGTACGCCACGGTGGCGGCGTGCTCGATCGCCTCGACCAGGGCGCGGGTGGACGGCCCGGCGGGGCTCGGCAGGGCGAGGGGCGGCGCCGGGCCGGCGCGGTCCCGCTCGACGGCGTCGGCGAGCGCGCGGACGGCGGCCGGGTAGTCGGCCGGCAGCGGGCCGAACTCGGGCGGGCGCAGCTGGGCTGCGGGGGCCGCCTCGACCACCGGGATCAGCGCGTTGAGCTGGGCGAGCAGCCGCGCCAGGGTGGGTGAGCGGCCGTGCCGGCGGGCGCGCCGGGCGAGCAGCAGGTCGTAGGACTGGTTGAGCGACTGGGTGAGCGCGTGGCGGCGGCCGTCGTACTCCGGTGTGCCGGCGGCCTCGAGCAGGTCGGCGGCCGCCCGGTAGGTGCCGGCCACCACCGCCCGCTCGGGGACGCCCAGCCGCAGCGGCCAGGCGAGCAGGGTCAGGGTGAGCACCACCAGGCCGCCGAGCAGCAGCAGGGCGGGCGGCAGCCACCACGGGGAGGGCAGCGGCAGGCCGGCCCCGACCACCGCGTTGAGCAGCAGGAGCAGTCCGGAGACGGAGGCGACCGCGCCGATCGAGGAGATCATGCCGGAGACCAGCGCGACGACGGTCACCGTCACGACGGCTGTCCAGCCGGTGCCGAACACCAGGGTGCCGAACAGCATCCCGAGGGCGCCGAACAGCTGGGGCACGGCGATGTTGAACACCCGCATCCGGTAGGCGTCGGCGGTGTCCCCGATGACTCCGGACAGCGCGCCCATCGACACCAGCGCGCCGTAGCCGGGCCGTCCGGTGGCGGTGCCCACCGCGAGCGGGGCGGCGAGCGCGACGGAGGCGCGGGCCGCCGCCGCCCAGGGGACCGGCGCGGACCGGGGGCGCAGGCCCTCGGTCAGCCACGGGGGAGCCGTCAACGCGCGTGCCATGTGCCCAACGTACGGCGGACCCGGGCGGTTCACCGTTCGCGCTTATGTCAATTCCGGAAACATACCCGCGCTTATGTCAGCCTCCGAAACATAAAGCGAACCCCGAGAGGCGCCGTGAGCTGCGTTGATTTCCCAATCGGTAACCCGCGGGAAAGGGTTGACACCATTAGTTGGTCTAGTCCAACGTATGGGGAGCGCGGTTCGGCAATGGCTGATGCAGGGTGAGCGGCCTTGCCGGACGGACGAGTTGACCCCCTGACGTGGCGCTGTTCCGCGCCCGCGGGCCGAGGGGAGAAGGGCCGTGTGCGGACGGCCTTCCGGCCCGCGCTCGAATTCCCGTTGCGGCCGGTGACCGGCCGCCGACTCGCCGTGCCCGCACCTGGCGTACGAGGAAGCGCTGCGTCGACTACGAACCATGGAGTGACTGCCCATGCCGAGCCCTGCCCCACACTCCGACGGACCCGCGGGGGAGTACCTGTACCGGGCCGCGTCGGAGCGCCCCTACTTCAGCGCCGACACCGAGAGCTACCTCGCCCCGACCGCACTGCGCGAGGTCCGCAAGACGCACCCGCTGCGCGTGCTCTCCGAGGAGGACCACGCCTTCTGGCAGGACTACGGCTACGTGGTGGTGAAGCAGGCGATCCCGGCCGAGGCCGCGCGCCGACTGCTCGACTTCGCCTGGGAGTTCCAGGGCCTGTCGCCGGACCGCCCCGAGGACTGGTACCGCGAGCGCGACTACCGCGACGAACTCGACCGGCACCTGCACATCTACGGCTTCGTCGAGGCCTACCACCACCAGCTCATCTGGGACAGCCGCCAGGCGCAGCGCGTCTACGACGCCTTCGTCGACGTGTGGGACTGCGAGGAGCTCTGGGTCACCCTCGACCGGCTCAACCTCAACCCGCCGAACGTCCGCAACCGCGACCGCGCGCTGATCGAGCCCACCGACCGCGGCTTCGACATCGAGCTGCACTGGGACGTCGACACCACCCGGGGCGTGCTGCCGCAGCGCGTCCAGGGCATCATCGCGCTCAACGACACCGCCCCCGACCACGGCGGCTTCCAGTGCGACCCGGAGCTGTTCCGCCGCTTCAACCAGTGGCAGGCCGCCCAGCCGGCCGACCGCGACCCGATCCGCCCGGACGTCGACCGCGCCGAGTACCCGGTCGTCCGGCCCGAGTTGAAGGCCGGTGACCTGCTGATCTGGAACGGCCTGCTCGCCCACGGCGTGGCGCCCAACACCTCCGCGGGCGGGGTGCGCGCGGTGCAGTACCTGTCGATGATGCCCGCGCTGGAGGAGTCCGAGAAGCTGCGCCGCTCCCGGGTGGAGTCCTGGCGCACGCTCGGCACGCCGGACTGGAACCGCACGCTGGTCGGCGACGCCGACCGGCCCGAGGCGCAGCGCTACGGGACCGCCGAACTCACCGAGCTGGGGGAGAAGCTGCTCGGCCTGCGCTCCTGGAGCGGCAAGCCGTTCGACGAACGCGGGGACACGGGGGAGCGGGAATGCGCGACGTCTGCCTGACCCTGCCCACCAACCGCGCGTGCGCGGACACCATCACCGCGATCGGCGCCGAAGCCGCCCACGCCGTACGGCGGTTCGGCGTCCGGGTGCACCTGCTGGTGCTGGACTCCGCCGACCCCGCGACCCGCGCCCGGCACGCCGCGGCCCTCGCCGCCCTGCCGGCCGTCGAGGGCGTGGTCGTCCACCACCTGGACGAGGACGCCCAACGCGCCTTCCTGCGCGAGGCGGTCGAGCGCTCCGGCGCGGCCGACCCGGACCGGCTGCTGCGCCTGATGCTGCCCGACGCCCTCTCCTACGGCGCCTGCACCAACCGGGCGTTCCTGCTGGCCGCCGCGCTCGGCTGCGCGTCGGTGCACCGCCGCGACTCCGACAGCAGCTACCAACTGCTCGACGGCGAACCGGTGTTCCCGATCGAGCACGAGCTGGCCACGCTCGGCCTGAAGGCCGCCGACGCGGCCGCCGCCGTCACCGAGAACCACCTCGACCCGGCGCACGCGGACAAGCCCGTCGCGCTGGTCGGCGCCTCCTTCGTCGGCGAACTCTCCGTCGACATCGGCGAGATCCGCGAACTCGACCCCGAGGTCTACCACGACGTGGTCGCGCTCTGGGCGCCCACCGGGGCGAGCGAGCACGAGAAGCGCGAACTCGTCGCCGACTCCTTCACCGGCGGCGGCAGCGAGCCGTTCACCGCCGACCGCGCGGTGCTCGACCTGCCCGACATCTGGCACATCGACATGTGCAACATCGGCCTCCACCACGAGGTGTACGAACGGGTCCCGCTGCCGCCCGCCACCGACACCATCGGCAGCGACTACTTCCTGCACCACCTGGTGCGTGACGCGACCCTGCCGGGCGTCACCCACAACCGCCACATCGTCAACTACTACACCCCGGAGCGCCGCACCGGCCCCGGCTTCACCGCCTACCAGCTGCGCTACGCCAAGTTCCTGCTCTCCATGCTCTACCTCTACCCGGTCTACGCCGACATGGAGACCGCCGGCGGCGCCCTGCTGGACGAGCAGCACCGCGTCCGCCCCGAGGCGATCGCCGACTCCGCCCGTCGCAGCGCCGCGACGGACCGCGCGGAGAACCACCGCAGGCTCGCCGAACTCGACCGCTGCTACCGGCGGCTCGGCGGGAAGTACGCCGACTTCGCGGACCGGCTGGCGCCCCTGCGGGCGCGCCTGCTCGACGAGGCGCAGGCGGACATCGAGGACTTCGCAGCGCTGATCGACGCGTGGGGCCCGCTGGTGCGGGCGGCCAAGGCCACCCCCGCCGACCGGTCGCCGCGCTAGCCGGACGGGGAGCTCACCGTGATACGCCAGACCACCAGCAAGACCAGTACGGCCGCCGGCCACGCCAACGCCCGCGTAGCCGGCCACCCGCCCGCCCACCGCGCCCCGTCCGTCTCCGTGCTGCACACCGAACCACCCCGCGCCGACGAACACGACCGCGGCGCGCTGCGCGCCGCACTCGCCGACGGCACCGACGACCGGATCATCTACGACCTCGACGGCATCGGCCGCCAGTACGCCGCGCTCCGCGCCGAACTGCCCGGCGTGGCCGTCCGGTTCGCCATGAAGGCCTGCCCGGTGGACGAGGTGATGGAGCACCTCGCCGCGCTCGGCTCCGGCTTCGACGCGGCGAGCCCGCAGGAGATCGCCCAGGCGCTGCGCACCGGCGTGCCGCCCGAGCTGATCCACTACGGCAACACCATCAAGTCGGACCGCAACATCGCCGAGGCCTACCGGCTGGGCGTGCGGGACTTCGCCACCGACAGCCTGGAGGACGTCGCGGCGATCGCCGAACACGCCCCCGGCGCAAGGGTGTTCTGCCGGATCGCGACCACCGGCGAGGGCGCCCTGTGGGGCCTGAGCCACAAGTTCGGCTGCTCGCCCGAGGACGCCGTGCGGGTGCTCGACGCCGCCCGGACCGCCGGGCTGGTGCCGTCCGGCCTGTCGGTCCACGTCGGCTCCCAGCAGATGACCGCCGAGGCCTGGACCGCCGCCGTGGACGCGCTGGCCGCCGTGCTGGAGGCGCTCAACTGGCGCGGGATCACCCCGACCCGGATCAACCTCGGCGGCGGCCTGCCCGCCCTCGGCGTCCTCGACCGGGGCGGGCGCCCGCTCGACCCGCCGCTGGACAAGATGTTCGTGGTGATCCGCGAGGGCATGGAACGGCTGCGCGCCGTCAACGCCGGGCCGCTGGAGTTCCTGCTGGAGCCCGGGCGCCACCTGGTCGCCGACCACGGCGCGATCCGCGCCCACGTCTCCCGGCTCACCTCCCGCCACCGCCTCGACGGCACCCGGGAGGACTGGCTCTACCTCAGCTGCGGCAAGTTCAACGGCCTGTACGAGATGGACCAGCTCCAGTACCGGCTGGAGTTCCCCGCCCACCCGGGCGGCCAGTTCGTCAACGCCGTGGTGGCCGGCCCGACCTGCGACAGCGACGACGCGTACGCCCAGGACGGCGGCCGGGTGCGCGTCCCGCGCGCGGTCCGCTCCGGCGACCCGGTCTGGATCCACTCCTGCGGCGCGTACGCCACGGCCTACGCCACCCGCGGGTTCAACGGCTTCGCGCCGCTGCCGTACACCTGCATCGGTGGCGGCGACGGCCGGGACCACCACGGAGGCACCGCATGACCGACGCCCTCGTCGACGCTCCGACCGACCTGCGCATCCGGCTGCTCCGGGAGGAGGACTGGGACGCCGTGGTCGCGCTGGAGGAGCGCGCCTACGCCGCCAGCGGCCTGTCCGAGGGGCGCGAGGCGCTCCGGTCCCGGCACCGCGCCTCGCCGGACACCTGCTTCGTGCTGGAGCACCCGGACGGCCAGGGCGGCGTGGGCGGCGTGGGCGGGTACCTGCTCGCCCTGCCGTACCCGCTGTTCCGCTGCCCGGACCTCGCCCGCAGCGAGGACGGACACGGCGCGGGCGCGGGCGAGCGGCCGACCAACATGCACGCGCACGACCTGGTCGTCGCCGAGGAGCTGCGCGGTCGGGGCCTGTCCCTGCGGATGCTGCGGCACCTGGAGGAGACCGCCCGGACGGCCGGCTACCGGAGCGTCTCGCTGGTCGCCGTCCGCGGCTCGCACGTGCTGTGGACCACGCTGGGCTACCGCGCCCGGCCCGAGATCGACCTGCCCGAGAGCTACGGCACCCGGGCGGTCTACATGGCGATGCCGCTGGACCCCGTCCCGTCCCGGCCGCTGCCGCACCCCACCGACCCGACCCCCGGGCCGCACTCCAGAGCCGAAGTGGGCTGATACCGATGTCCCCCGTTCGCGACGACTTCCGCCGGTCCCAAGTGGCCATCGGCGCACTGTTCTTCGTCCTCGGATTCCAGTACGCGACCTGGGTCTCCCGGGTGCCCGCGCTCAAGGCCAGGCTCGACCTGGGCGAGGCCCAGATCGGCCTGCTGCTGATGACCTGCGGGGTCGGCGCGGCGGTGTCCTTCCCCCTGGTCGCGGTGCTGATGCGGCGGCTCGGCTCCCGCCTGCTCTCGGTGCTGTCCGCGCTCGCCCTCGGCGTCGTCCTGCTCGCGCTGTCGGTGGTGCCGAACTATCCGGTGACGCTGCTGGTGCTGTTCTTCGACGGCGTCGCGGTCGGCGCCCTGAACGTCGCGATGAACGCGCAGGGCGCCGCGCTGGAGGCCCGCTTCGAGCGGACCACGATGTCCCGGCTGCACGCCACCTTCAGCGCCGGCTCGCTGCTCGCCGCCCTGCTGGCCTCGGGCGTCACCTCCGTCACCGGCACCCTGGCGGCGCACTTCGGCGTGGCCGCCGCGCTGCTCGCGGTGCTGGTCGTGGCCGCCCGGCCGGGGCTGCTGACGGACGGCCCGGCCGCGGCCGCCGAGCCGGAGGAGCGGAAGGAGCGCCGCGGCTTCGTGCTGCCGACCGTCGTGACCCTCTGGATGGGCCTGGCGATGGTGTTCGGCACCGTCACCGAGGGCGCCATGAACGACTGGTCGGCGCTCTACCTCAAGGACTACGTGCAGGCCGGCGCCGGGCTCGCCCCGATGGGCATCGCGGTGGTCTCGGTGATGATGGTCTGCGCCCGGATCTTCGCGGACGGCTGGCGCACCCGCTTCGGCGACGGCCGGATCGTGCGCACCGGCAGCCTGCTGGCCGGCCTCGGACTGGCCCTCGCCCTGGCGGTCGGCGGCGTCGTCCCGACCCTGCTCGGGTTCGCCTGCGTCGGCCTCGGCGTGGCGGCGGTGACCCCGTGCGTCTACGTCGCCGCCGCCCGGCAGGGCCCCGACGCGCTCTCCCTGGTCGCCGCCATGGGCACCACCGGCCTGCTGGCCGGCCCCGCCGTGATCGGCTTCATCGCCGGCGCCACCAGCCTGCTCTGGGGCATGGCCGCCGTCGCCGCCTCGGCGGCCGTCGTCTCGCTCTGCGCCACCCGGATCCGCTGGCCCGACCAGGACGCCCCCGCCGCCCCCGCCGAACCCCGGCTCGCCGCCGACGCGACCTGACCCCACGCCCGGACCCTCGCCCGGCACCTCGCGCACCCCCGTCGCGAGGTGCCGGGCTGGTTTGTCGCGCAGGGCGGCCGGCCGGGCGGGCCCGTCGCGGAGGCCGGTGTGCCGGGCGTCCGTCAGTCCCCGGCCGGGACGTCCGCTCCGCCGGTGGCGATGTGGTGGGCGAGCCTGGCGCGCAGCGCCGTGAGGCGGGCGATCTCGGCGTCCAGCGCGGCCAGCCGGGCGTGGACGACGGGGGCGAAGGTGTCGGGACCGGGGGAGCCGGAGCAGCGCACCGGCGGGTCCTGGTCGAGCAGGTCGAGGCGGTGGGCGCGGCTGGCCAGGTCGTCCACCGTCAGCCCGGTGGCGAGGAGTTGGCGGATCACCCGGACCCGGGCGACCTCGGCGTGGCCGTACTCGCGCTGGCCGGAGGCGGAGCGGGCGGGCGGCCGGAGGAGGCCGCGCTGTTCGTAGAAGCGCAGCGCCCTGGGTGTGGTGCCCGCCGCCGCTGCCGCGTCCCCGATCCGCATGCCCGCTCCCTGGTCGTCAGAGTTCCACGACGGTCGTCCCGAAGGTGTCCCCGGTGAACAGTCCGGTCAACGCTCCGACGGCCCGGTCGATGCCCGCCACCGGCGTCCGGGGCAGGACGATCTCCCCGGCGCGCAGCCAGCCGGCCAGGCGCTCCCGCCACTCGGCCTCCAGGTCCGGGTGGTCGAGCACGGTGAAGCCGCGCAGGCTCAGGCCGAGGGTGGCGACCCGGAAGGCGTCGATCACGGCGGGTGCGTCGCCGCCCCGGCGTTCCGGTGCGAGCTGGCCGTCCAACGCGCCGACCAGGGCGAACCGGGCGCCGTGCCGGGCCGCGTCCACGGCGGCGGTCAGCTGCTCGCCGCCGACCAGGTCCAGCACGACGTCGACGCCCTCCGGCGCCGCCGCGGCCAGTTGCTCGGCGAAGGGCCGCCCGCCGGGCACCAGCGCCGCGTCGTAGCCGAGTTCGGCGGTCAGCCGCTCCGCCTTGGCGGGCGAGCGGGTGGTGCCGATCACCCGGGCGGCGCCGAGCAGCCGGGCGACCTGCCCGGCCACCGTGCCGACCGCGCCGGCCGCGCCGGTCACCAGCACCACGTCGCCCGGGCGCACCCCGGCGGAGCGGGTCAGCCCGCCGTAGCCGGCCGAGGCGGCGGAGACCAGGGCGAGCGGGTCCGGGAAGTCCGACGGGACGGGGGTGAGATGCGCGGCCTCGGCGAGCGCGTGGCTCCGCCAGCCGTTCAGGTGGGTGACCAGGTCGCCGGGGCGCAGCGGCCCGTCCTCCGGCGCGGCCAGCACCTCGCCGAGGGCGGGCCCGAACAGCGCGTCCCCGGGGGCGATGTGCGGCATCGGCAGGCCGGAGCCCGCGCCGCCGATCAGCGTGCGCAGCCCGGGGAAGACCAGGAAGGCCCGGTTGCGGACGAGCACCTCCCCGGGGCCGGGCGCCGCCAGGGGCTCCTCGGCCACGGTGAAGTCCCCGGGGGCGGGCAGTCCGGCCGGTGCGGCGGTCAGCCGGACGACGCGGGCGGTGGTGGGCAGGGCCATGGCGGCACTCCTCTGAGCGGGCGGGGGAGGCGGCGGCGGTCGGTGCCGCCGCGGGACGCCCGGACGCTAACCCCTGACCCTTGCGTCAGGGGCAAGCCGCCTGGCCACGGAGGTGTCTGACGGGGCGTGGGGGACGCGGGTCTTCTAGAGTCACGCGTGGTACGGACGTACGACTGTGATACCCCCGTACGTCCGTACCGCCGGACGACCCCGAGCCGCACCGAGAGGAACGAGCAGCATGACCGAGCAGGCCCCCGAGCCCTTCGAGCCCGTCGACGAGGACTGGCGGACGGCGCTGGCGATCGTCGCCCACCCCGACGACATGGAGTACGGCGGGGCCGCGGCCGTCGCCCGCTGGACCTCGCAGGGCAAGAAGGTCGTCTACGTGATGGTGACCAGCGGCGAGGCGGGCATCGACACGCTGGACCCGGCCGAGTGCGGTCCGCTGCGCGAGGCGGAGCAGATCGCCTCGGCGCGGGTGGTCGGCGTCGACACCGTGGAGTTCCTCGGCCACCCGGACGGCGTGGTGGAGTACGGGCTGCCGCTGCGCCGGGACATCGCCCGGGTGGTGCGCCGGCACCAGCCGGACATCGTGATCACCAGCAACTTCCGGGACACCTACGGCGGGGTGTTCCTCAACCAGGCCGACCACGTCGCGGTCGGCCGGGCCACCCTGGACGGGGTCCGGGACGCCGGGAACCGCTGGGTGTTCCGCGAGCTGCTGGACGAGGGCCACGAGCCGTGGAACGGCGTGCGGCAGATCTGGGCGGTGGCCTCGCCGGAGGCGAAGCACGCGGTGGACACCACCGGGACCTTCGACCTCGGCGTCGCCTCGCTGGAGGAGCACAAGGCGTACCTGGCCGGGCTGGGCGGGGCGATGGCGGAGCCGCGGGAGTTCCTGGAGGGCTTCGGCCGGGGTGCGGGCAGCCGGCTGGGGACGCGCTTCGCGGTGCCGTTCGAGGTGTTCCCGCTGCGTTGACCTCCGGCTACCCGGAGCCGGAGCCGGAGCCGGAGCCGGCGTCGGGGTCGGAGCCGGAGTCGGCGTCCGTGCCCGCGCGGCGCCGGCGCCGGTAGCGCAGCACCTGCCGGAGCAGGAGGGCGGCGACCAGCACGCCCAACCCGACCGCGAACCAGACCTGGTAGCGCAGCGCCGTGTGGTACACGGCGCCGATGTTGGCGCCGGCGAGGTAGCCGAAGGTGCCCCAGACCGCCGTCCACAGCACCGCGCCGAGCAGGTTGAACGCCAGGAACCGGCGCCGGGGCATCTCCGTGGTCCCGGCGATGATCCCGTTGTACTGGCGCAGCCCGTCCACGAAGCGGGCGACCGCGACCACCTTGCCGCCGTGCCGGGCGAAGAAGCCGTCCGCGCGCTCCATCCGGGCCGGGGTGAGCAGCACGTAGCGGCCCCAGCGGTGGACGAAGGCGCGTCCGCCGGTGCGGCCGATCAGGTAGCCGAGGCCGTTGCCGAGCGCGGCGGCGCCGGTCGCGATCAGCAGGACGGCGGCGAGGTCGAGGTGCCCGGTGCCGGCGTACACCGAGGCCAGTACCAGGACGGTCTGCCCGGGCACCGGGACGCCGCAGTTGTCCAGCAGGACGAGCACCGCCACCGCGAGGTACCCGTAGTGGTCCAGCAGTGGCGCGAGTCCGGCGAGTGCCCCGGGCAGCGGGGTCGTGGGGGCGGGCACCGCTCCTCACCACCTCGCGCGGGGCGGGGTGGCGGGGGAGTGGGTCAGCGTTCCGCCTGGCGCTGTTCGATGTTGCAGTCGGGGCCGGGGTAGATCAGGCCCTCGTGGCCGTCCTCGAAGCGGACCACGTACGGCGGTTCGCCGTCGGTGCCGCGCACCTCGACGATCTCGCCCTTCTGGTCCACCATGCCCACCGACCTGCTGTGGATGTGGAGCCGGTCACCTACCGCCGCGTGCATGGTCTGCTCCCTCGGGTCGTGTGCCGGGCCGCCTCCGCGGACGGTTCCCGCTATCCACTGTGCTGCGGGGGCGGCGGGCGCGCAACGCCTCGGGCGGGCGGGGCCCGCGGGGCCGGGCCTCAGCGGGCGGACGGCTGTTGCGCGAGGTAGCCGCGGACCAGTCGCTTGCACTCGGCGATCAGCGCCGGATCGCCGTCCGGGGACTCCCGGAAGGCCAGTTTGAGCACCGCGTCGGCGGCCTCCAGGGCCACCCGCAGGGTCAGCATGACGGCCGTCGGGTCGCCCGCCCGGAACAGTTCGCCGCCGAGCGCCTGGAGCCGCAGGGCGACGGCGGTGTTGTTGTCCACGCCCGCGTCCAGCAGGTACCGGTCGTCCCGGACGCCGGTGGGGACGGCCGGTCCGGCCAGGCCGAAGTCCAGCTGGCCGAAGCCCGGCACGGCGCGCTTCATCGCCACGAACTCCTCCACCGCGAGATCGGTGAAGACGGCGGGGCCGACCGGCGCGGCGGCGGCCAGCCGGGCGTCCAGGCGCTGGAGGTAGTGGTCGAGGTTGCGGGTGGCGAGCGCCGCCAGCAGGTCCTCCTTGCCGGCGAAGAACTGGTACAGGGTGCCGATCGGCACCTGGGCGCGCTGGGCGACCTCCTTGGTGGTGAGCGCGGTCGCCCCGACCTCGTCCAGCAGCCCGGCGCAGGCGTCCAGGATGCGGCCGTACCGCTCCAGGCTGCGCTGCTGGACCGGGCGGCGCCGGACCGGTCCGGGGGCGGGGTGGCTCCTGTCGCTCATGACCTCACTGTGCCGCATCCGCTGTTGCGGCGGCGAATCACCGGGGCGCGAACGGACCGGAGTTCCCCGTGGGACGGGAGACGACTGGTGGCCGGAGCTGAACGGCACGGTGGCGGGAAGGTGTCCACGGGTTGGCATTGGTCTTGTCGTGGACGCGAAGACAGGTTCATACTCCTGAGGCGGACTACCTTGCGTGATCAACGCATGCCTCTTCGTGGTGATCACGATTCAGCTGTGGCGGCCGAGGCGCCTGTGACGGACGCTCCGCCGCCACCCGAGGTCTGGATGACGCCGTGTGCCCCCACTGCCCGCGCCACGTCCCGTGGCGCCGATTCCCTGTGTGTTCCCCGCCGAACGGAAGGAGGGGATCGGTTCGGTGACGCCGTCCTCCGGAGGGCGTGAGGCCCTCGACACCGAGCACCGCCGCCAGTTCCTGGAGTCCGGGTACCTGGTCCTGCCCGGCCTGCTGCCGGAAGCGCTGCGCGAACGGCTCGCGCCCGAGGTGGACCGGTGGGTCGACGAAGGCCTGCGGGCCCGGTCGATCGCCGCGTGCGCCGACCCCTTACGGCACGGACCGCCCCCGCTGCTGGAACTGGAACTGCCCGCCCACGGCGAACTCCTCACCCACCCGCCCCTGTTGCGCACCCTGACCCGCCTGCTCGGGCCGGACTTCGTCTTCCACCACCTGCACAGCGACCGCCAGGACCCGGGGATCCCGGGCAAGGCCTGGCACCACGACTGCGAGCCCAACGACCGCTCCGACCCGTCGCTGCTGATGGTCCACGCGCTGCACTACCTCGGCGGACTGGACGAGAAGGTCGGCAGCCTGGCCGTGCTGCCCGGCTCGCACCTGCGCACCGTCGGCAAGTCCGCCTACGCCCACCACGGCACCGGCGAACTGCCCGGCGAGGTGGTCATCGACCGGCTGCCGCCCGGCTCCACCGTGCTGCTCAACTCGGCGCTGTTCCACACCCGCCGGCCGGCACCCGAAGGGCCGGGCCGCCCCCGGTACTTCGTCGACGCCTCCTACTGCCAGGTGGGAGCGCGCTGGCGCCCGGTGAAGCCGTACTGGCGGCAGATGCTCGCCCGGGCCCGCGAACTGGACCTGGCCGACGGCCAGTGGCCCGAGCTGTTCGCGGAGCGGCACTTCACCGAGTACACCGGCAGCGAACACGCCCGCACCGAGTACACCGGAACCGTCTGAGGAGCACTGCCGTGGAGATCGTCACAGCCGTCGCCTACCCCGAGGTCCACGACGCCTACCTGCGGGACCACCCGGTGGATCGGGCCCACGAGGCGAACAGCAACATGTACGGCGAGGAGAACCTCGACCGTGCCGACCGCATCCCCGGCGGCTGGTGGCGGATCCGGCTCTCCCGGACGGACGTCCTGGGCATCGTGCTGCCCTGGCACCTGAGCGAGGGCGGGGAGCTCGAACTGGTGCCGCGCTCCGGGCTGACGGTGGGCGAGGCGGCCGAGCGGATCCGCGCGGGCGGAGCGGCCTGGACCGCCGCCAACCCGGTCTGCGCGGCGAAGCTGCGGCTGCTGAGGTGGGCCCCGCTCACGCCCGTCTTCCTCAGCACCGCCCCGGTCGACCACTCCGACTACGGGGACCTCGTGCTCCGGTCGGGGCTGATCCACCTCGACGGCCTGCACCGCATGCTGGCCTGGGAGTTGGCCGGACGGCTGCCCGAGCGGGAGCTGCTGGACGGCTACCTGGTGGGCGACCCGGGGGTGGCCGCCGGCCCCGCCCGGGCGGGCCGGACGGGGGACGAGTCGGCGTGACCTCCGCGACGCAGCACCTCCGGTCCGCGTCCTGCGGCCACCCGGCCGACCCCGCCCACCGGGCCCGCTCGCTGCCCGAACTGCTCGCCCACCACGCCCGGGCGCACCCCGACCGGCCCGCCCTGGGCGACGGCGTCCGCACCTTCGACTACCGCACGGTCGACACCGCGGCCGACCGGATCGCCGCCCGGCTGGCCGCCGCCGGCACCCGCCGGGGCGACCGGGTCGCCCTGCTCGGGCCCCGGGACGCCCGGATGCTGGTGCTGCTGTACGGCGTGCTGCGCGCCGGCGCGGCGGCCGTGCTCGCCGATCCGGACTGGTCGGCGGCCGACCTGGCCCGGCGGCTGGCCTCCGTCCGGGTGGCCCGGGTGCTCGCCACCGAGGGCGGCCTCGGCGGGGAGGTGGTGGACGTCGAGGCGCTGCCGGAGCTGCCCCCGGTGGCCACCGAGGTACGGGGCGAGGACCTCGCGTACCTCTCCTTCACCTCCGGGTCGAGCGGCGAGCCCAAGGCGGTGGCCGTCACCCACGCCAACGCCGTGCACTACGCCCGGGCCCTGGCCGGGCGGCTCGACCTCACCGAGGCCGACGCGCCCCGCGCCGCCCACGTCACCACCCTGGCCGCCGACCTCGGCCACACCGCCTGGCTGCTCGCCCTGGCCACCGGCGGCTCGGTGCACCTCGTGCCGGACCGCGAGGTACGCGACCCGGAAGCCTTCTGGACCTCGCTGCGGCGGGCCCGGGTGGACGTGCTGAAGACCACCCCCTCGCACCTGACCGCCCTGCTGGAGGGCCGCCCGGCCGACTCCCCGTCGCTGCACACCGTGCTGCTCGGCGGCGAGGCGCTGCCCCGCCCGCTCGCCGCGGCCCTGCTCGACGGCGGCACCACCGCGCGGCTGGCCAACCACTACGGACCGACCGAGACCACCGTCGGCGCCACCTGCCTGCTCGTCACCTCCGCCCGCCAACTGCCCGCCGAGGAGCCGACCGTACCGATCGGCACCGCGATCGGCGAGGTGCTGCTGACCGTGGTGGACGGCGACGGCCGGGCGGTGCCGGACGGCTCGGTGGGCGAACTGCTCATCGGCGGCCGGGGCGTGGCCGCCGGGTACTTCGGCCGGCCGGACGAGACCGCGCGCGGCTTCGTCCGGCGCGACGGCCGGCTCGTCTACCGCACGGGCGACCTGTGCCGGCGGCGGCCGGACGGCAGCCTGGTCTTCCTGGGCCGGGTGGACCGCCAGGTCAAGGTCCGCGGCTACCGGGTGGACCTCGCCGAGGTCGAGCGGGCGATGGACGGCCACCCGGGCGTCGCCCGCTCGGCGGCGCTGCTGCGGGAGACCGCGCTCGGCAACCAACTCATCGGTGTCGTCCGGCTGTTGGACGGCACGGACGGGACGGTGGGCCTGGACGGGGCTGGGATCCTGGACGGGCTGCGGGCGCACCTGCGGGACCGGCTGCCCGGCTACTCCGTGCCGCAGCCGATCCTGGTGCTGCCGCGGTTCCCGGTCGGACCGAACGGCAAGCTCGACCGGCAGCGGCTGGCCGAGCTGGCGGCCGAACTGGTCGAGGCCCGGGCCGAGTCGGGCGGAACCGATTCGGACGGAACCGGGTCGGACGGAACCGAACCGGACGACACCGGGGTGAACGGCGCCGCGGGGAGCGGACCGGTCGGGGAGATCGCCCGGTTCTGGGCGGGCGCCCTGGGCCTGCCCGCCGTCGGGCCGCGCGCCGACGTGCTCGGCCTCGGCGGGGACTCCATCCTCGCCATGCGCACCATCGCCCTCCTGCGGCGCTCCGGCCTGCGGGTCGCCTACGAGGACTTCTACCGGTACCCGACGGCGGAGGGCCTGGCGGCGGTCGCCGTCCCGGTCGCGCCGTCCGTCCCGGCCCCGCGCGGCTCCACGAGCGGTCGCCGACTCGCCCCGGCCCAGCGGTGGTTGTACCGGCAGCGGACGGTGCGGGACCTGCGGCACTGGAACCAGTCGGTGCTGCTGCGCTGTCGCACCGCCGTCGACCCGGAGGCGTTGTCGGCGGCCGTCGCGGCCGTCCTGGAACGGCACCCGGCGCTGCGCCGGCCGGTCACCCCGGACGGCTGCGGCGAGGTCCGGGCGGTGGCCGAGCTCGACCCGGTCTCCTTCTCCCGGATCCCGCGCGCGGCCGGGGAGATCGCCGATACCGTCGCCGGGGTCTGCACCGAACTCCACCGCAGCCTCGACCCGTCGGCCGGCCGGCTGCTGCGCGCCCACCTGTTCACCGGCCCGCCCGGCACCGACGACCGGCTCGCGCTGATCGCGCACCACCTGGTGGTCGACGGGCTGTCCTGGCGGATCCTGCTGGACGACCTGGCGCACGCGTACCGGGCGGTGCTCGACCGGAAGCCGGTCGACCTGCCGCCGACGGCGGACTTCTACGCCTGGGCGGCGGTCTCGTCCTCCGACGCGGCGGAACCCGTCGCCGGGGAACCCGTCGTCGGGGACGCCACCGTCGGGGAGGTCGGGGAAGCCGAGGAGGCCGGGGAGGTCGAGGAGCCCGCCGCGCTCAGCTGGGCGCTCGACCCGGACGCCACCGCCCGGCTGATCGCCCGGCACGGTGCCGGGGCCGGGCTGGAGGCCGTACTGCTGGCCGCCTTCGCCGAGGCCGTCACCGGTGACGGCGGCCGCCCCCGGCTCGCGGTGGAGGTCGAGACCCACGGCCGGGACGCGGTCGGCGACCCGGGCGAATTCCTGGACACCGTCGGCTGGTTCACCGCCGTCAAGCACGTCGAGCTGGACGCCGGGGCCACCCCGGACACCGTGGCCCGGCGGCTGCGCGAGGCCCCCGTCCGGCCGATGGACGGGCCCGGCGGACGGCCCGCCGTCGGCTTCAACTTCCTCGGCACCTTCCGGCTGCCCGAGGAGCCCGCGCTGGACTGGACCGTCGCCGCCGAACAGGCCGGCACGGCCCGCTGTACGGGCGGCGACCCGCTGTACGAACTGCGGCTCACCGCACGGGTGGTGGAGCAACGGCTGGTCGCCGACCTGGTGTACGGCCGGCCCGGCCTGTCGCACCCCGCCGCCGAGCGGATCACCGGGCGGTTCGCCCGCGCCGTGGCGGCCGAGGCGCAGGCCGAGGTCGTCGGCCAGGCCGACGCGCGGGCCGACGCCGAGGCGCCGGAGGCCGCACCGCCCGTCCGGGCACCGCTGTCCACCTCCGGCCAACTGCTGCACCCCGGTGTCGCCCCGACGGCCCGGGCGACGGTGCGCGAACCCGCCCGGGTGCTGCTCACCGGCGCCACCGGCTACCTCGGGCGGCACCTGCTGGAGGCCTTCCTGGCACGCGGCGCCGAGGTCACCTGCCTGGTGCGGGCCGCCGACGACGCCGAGGCGCTGAAGCGGCTCGGCACCGGCGCGGCGGGCGCGGTCCGGCCCGCCCGGGCGCTCGCCGGGGACATCGACCGGGACGGCCTCGGCCTCTCCCCGGCCGCACTGGAACACGCCCGGGGCGCCCACCTGGTGGTGCACGCGGCGGCGGACGTCCGCCTGGTGGCCTCGCCCGACGAGCTGGAGCGCACCAACCACACGGCGGTGCGCCGACTGCTCGACTGGGTCGGGGAGCACGCCCCGGACGCCCGGGTCCACCACGTCTCCACGCTGGCCGTCTCCGGCGGCGTCGACGGCCCGCCGCGCCGCTTCAGCGAGGCGGACCTGGAGATCGGCCAGCACTTCCGCACCCCGTACGAGCGGACCAAGTACCGGGCCGAACAGGCCGTCCGGGCCTGGGCCGCCCGCGGGCACGCCGCCTACCTGCACCGCAGCGGCCACATCGCGGCGCACAGCCGGACCGGCGCGTTCCAGGCCAACGCCGGCGACAACCGGATCTACCAGCTGCTCCGCGGCTACCTGCTGGCCGGCGCCGCGCCGAGCCGGCCGGGCACCGCCTTCGCGTTCTCGTACGTGGACACGGTGGCCGCCGGGATCGCCGCGATCGCCCTCGACCCGTACGCCGCGCCCGGCGCGTACCACGTGGAGACGCCGCACGCCGTCCCGCACGACGAGCTGGTGCGGTGGCTGGCCGGGCACGGCTACGCCGTACGGCTCACCGACGAGGCGGCCTTCGCGGCCGCCCTCGCCCGGGCCGAGCGCCGCCACCCGACGGCCGCCCGGGTGGCCGCCGCCTGGGCGGCGCAGGAGGAGCGCCGCGTCCTGGTGGACAGCTCGTACACCACCGCGGTGCTCGACCGCCTGGGCGTGCGGTTCGCCGCGCCGACCCCGCGGTGGTGGTCGGCCGCGCTCACCTGGGCCGCCGAGGCCGGCTACCTGCCGCCCGCCGGCCCGACCCCGCCCACCCGTGACGACATCCGTGACGACGTCAGCGACGGCGCCGATCACGACACCCGTGACGACGTCCGCGACGGCGCCGGTCACGACCCCCGAGACGACATCCGTGAAGGCAGGACCAACCCGTGAAGGCAGGCCCCGTGTCCCAGCTCTCCCCGGCGCTCAAGCAGGCCACCCCGGTCGTCGCCGTACGCGGCGAAGGACTCCACCTCTACGACGCCGACGGCCGCCGCCACCTCGACTTCACCTCCGGCGTGGGGGTGACTAGCACCGGCCACTGTCACCCGAAGGTGGTCGAGGCCGTCCGGGAACAGGCCGGCCGGCTCATCCACGGGCAGTACACCACCGTGCTGCACGACCAGCTCCTCACGCTCACCGAGCGGCTCGGCGAGGTCCTGCCGTCCGGCCTGGACTCGCTGTTCTACGCCACCGCCGGCACCGAGGCGGTGGAGGCCGCGCTGCGGCTCGCCCGGCACGCCACCGGGCGGCAGAACGTGATCGTCTTCGAGGGCGCGTTCCACGGCCGCACCATGGGCGCGGCCTCGCTCACCACGGCCGGCACCCGGTTCCGGGCCGGCATCGGCCCGCTGATGCCCGGGGTCGCGGTGGCGCCCTTCCCGGCCGCGTTCCGGCTCGGGCTGTCCGAGGACGAGGCGGTGGCGCACGCCCTGCGCGGACTGGACGAGGTGCTCGCCACCGTCTCCGCGCCCGCCGAGACGGCCGCGATGTTCGTCGAGCCGGTGCTCGGCGAGGGCGGCTACGTCCCGGCCCCGCCCGGCTTCCTGGCCGGGCTGCGCGAGCGGGCCGACCGGCACGGGATCCTGCTGGTGGTGGACGAGGTGCAGACCGGCTTCGGCCGCACCGGCCGGTTCTGGGCCCACCAGTACGAAGAAGGGGTGCGCCCCGACGTCCTGATCACCGCCAAGGGCCTGGCCAGCGGCTTCCCGCTGTCCGCGATCGCCGCGCCCGCCGAGCTGATGGGCCGTGCCTGGCCCGGCTCGCAGGGCGGCACCTACGGGGGCAACCCGGTGGCCTGCGCCGCCGCGCTGGCGACCCTGGACGTTCTGCGCGAGGAGCGGCTGGTCGAGAACGCGGCCGAGCAGGGCGCCCGGCTGCTGGCCGGGCTGCGGGCGGTCGCCGCCGAGGCGCCCGGGATCGCCGACGTCCGCGGGCTCGGGCTGATGGCCGCCAGCGAGTTCTGCCGCCCGGACGGCACCCCGGACCCGGAGGCGGCCCGGCGCGCCCAGCAGGCCGCGGCCGAGCACGGCCTGCTGCTGTTGCTGTGCGGGATCCACCTCAACACGGTCCGGATGATCCCCGCGCTGGTGGTCACGGCCGAACAGATCGACGAGGGCCTGGAACTGTGGGCGAAGGCCGTCGCGGCCGGCGGCCGGTAGGGAGGAGAGGACATGGACGCGGTGACCGAAATCGGCTGGAGCAGCCTGGAGTTGGACGCCCGGCGGGAGCTCTGGTCGCTCCCGCTGGAGGAACGGGAGCGGCGGCTGCTCTGGGCCGACGCGCGGGCCGGGCAGTGGGGCGCGGGTGAGCAGGTGCGGACCAGGCTGCGGGAGTTCGTCCGGAACGCCGCCGACTCGGTGGGCATCACCCATGTGAGCGGCCTGGTGGACGCGACCCGCCCGGAGCAGGAGATCACCGAGGTGCTCTCCTTCCTGCTGGGGGACTTTGGCCGGATCGTCCCGCAGAACGGGCGCGGCGACCTCACCTCGGTGCTGCACGACCAGGACGGCGACGGAAACACCGAGCTGGGCTTCCACTGCGACACCTGCGACCTGCTGGTCCTGCTCTGCCTGCGGCCCGCCTTCGACGGCGGCGGGCTGACCAAGCTGGCGAGCGCCCGGCACGTGCACGACCTGATCGAGCGGGAGCGGCCGGACGCGCTGGCCACGCTCCGCGAGGAGTGGACCTTCGAGCGCAGCGGCCGGGCCGGCCCGCAGGTGGTGGTCACCCCGATCCTGTACGACCGCAAGGACGGGACGATCGGGTGCTACTACCAGACCCGCACCGTCCGCTCCTCTCCCGACCGCGGTGGACCGGAGTTGACGGACCGTCAGTGGGAGGCGCTCGGCGTGCTGGACGAGGTGCTCTACCGGCCGGAGATCGCCTTCGGGCTGCCGATGGCCGCCGGTGACCTGCTGATCATCCGCAACAGCCGTGTGCTGCACGGGCGTTCGCCGTTCATCGACGAGCCCGGGCCGTACGCCCGGCGGATGCTGCGGGTCTGGGTGAACGAGGGGGAGGAGTGGACGCCGTGACCGCTGGAGCCGAGAGCACGGGAGCCGTGACCGCCGGAGCCGGCACCGGAGGCGCGCCCGCACCGCACGGGCGGGTGGCGATCGTCACCGGCGGGGGCAGCGGCCTCGGCCGGGCCTCGGCACTGGCCCTGCTGGCGGCCGGCTGGACCGTGGCCGTCGCCGGTCGGCGCAAGGACGCGCTGGAGGAGACCGCCGCCCTGGCCGGGCCCGGAGCCGCCCGGGTGCTGCCCGTCCCGACGGACATCCGCAGCCCGGAGGAGGTCGCCCGGCTCTTCGACACCGTCCTCGACCGCTACGGCCGGGTGGACCTGCTGTTCAACAACGCGGGCGCCGCCGCCCCGCGCCGGCCGATCACCGAGACCCCGTTCGAGGACTGGAACCGGGTGCTGGACACCATCGTCACCGGCGGCTTCCTCTGCGCCCGCGAGGCCTTCCGGGTGATGAGCACCCAGACCCCGCAGGGCGGGCGGATCATCAACAACGGCGCGCCCTCGGCCTACGTGCCGCGCCCCAACTCCATCGCGTACACCGCCGCCAAGCACGCCGTGCTCGGCCTCACCAAGGTGCTCGCCCTGGACGGCCGGGCGTACGGCATCTCCTGCGGGCAGATCGACGTCGGCAACGTCACCCCGGTGGACGGCGGCCCGCAGCCGGCCGCGATGCAGGCCGACCGGACCATGGCCGTCGAGGCGACCATCCCGGTGGACCGCTTCACCGAGGCCCTGGTGCTGATGGCCTCGCAGCCGCCGGACACCACCATCCAGTCCCTGGTCGTGCTGCCGACCACCATGCCGTTCGTCGGAAGGGGCTGAGCCGTGCTGGTCAGCGCACGCTCCTTCGCGGAGTACCGGGCGATGTTCGCGCTCACCGAACGCGACCTGGCGCAGCGCGTCCTGGACTGCCCGGCCGGCGCCGCGAGCTTCGTGGCGGAGGCCGGGCGGCGCGGCATCGACGCCGTCGCCGTCGACCGCCAGTACGCCGAGCACCGCGAGGAGCTGGGCCTGCTGGTGGAGCGGGAGACCGGGTTCAAGCGCGAGCGGCTGGTGAAGGAGACGGCCGACCACGTGTGGTCCTGGTACACCGACGCGGACGACATGATCCGCCAGTGGACCGCCAACGCCCGGGACTTCCGCGCCGACATCGCCGCCCGCCCGGACCGCTACGTGGCCGGCTCGCTGCCCGAACTCCCCTTCGCCGACGACTCCTTCGACCTGGTGCTCAGCTCGCACCTGCTGTTCTCGTACGGCAACCGACTGGACGGGGACTTCCACCGGGCGGCCCTGCTGGAGCTCGCCCGGGTGGCACGGCACGAGGTGCGGGTGTTCCCGCTGATGGTGTACGACACGCGGGAGCGCTACCCCGGGCTGGAGCCGCTGCGCGAGGAACTGGCGGACCTCGGCGTCCCCAGCCGGGTGGAGCGGGTGGCCTACGAGTTCCGGCCGGGGGAGAACGAGATGCTGGTGCTCGCCACGGCGGGCTACCGGACGCCGGCCCGGACCGCGGCGGGTGCCGCGGTGGCCGAGGACCCGGTGCGGTGGCGGCACCGGGAGGCCGGGGACTGACCGCTGCCGGTCGCCCGCTCGCGCCCCGGGCCGGAGCCGTACGAGCTCAGGCCCGGGGCGGGCCCGGGTGGGTCGGTCCGCGGGTCGGTCGGTGGGTCGGTCGGCGGCCCGGTCGGCGGCCCGCGGAAATCCGTACCGGTTCGTTGTCGTCCGTTTCCGGTGGGTGCCGCGTCCTGGTGGTATGAACCACTGTCCAGTCCGACCCGAACCCGACCTGCGCCCCGGCCCCCAGGAAGCCGCGCCGGACCGAGGGACCCAGCCTCCGCGCCGGGCCGATCCGGTGGTGCCGGTGCCGGTGCCGGTGCCGGTGCCGGTCGCGGTGGCGGCGGTGGCGTCCGCGCTCCTGCTCCGGGGCCTGCTGCTGCAGTACGAGTCGTCGGACTGGTACTACTTCCTCGGCCCCTGGTACCGGTACATCGCGGCGCACGGCGGATTCCAGGCCCTCGGCGACACCGGCTTCTCGGACTACAACGTCCCCTACCTGTACCTGATGGCCGCGCTCGGCCGGCTGCCGGTGCCCGCGCTGACGGCGGTCAAGTGCCTGTCGGTCCTCTTCGACCTGGCGCTGGCCTACTACACCCACCGCATCGTCGCGCTGCGGTGGCCGCACCGGCCCTGGCGGCCCTTCGCGGCGGCGGTGACCGTGCTGTTCCTGCCCACGGTCGTGACCAACAGCGGGTGGTGGGCCCAGGCCGACGCGATCTTCACCGCCTTCCTGCTCGGCGGCGTCCACCACCTCCTGCGCGGCCGGCCCTGGTGGACCTGCGCCTTCTTCGGGATCGCCCTGGCCTTCAAGCTCCAGGCGGTCTTCCTCTTCCCCCTGCTGCTCGTCGTGGTCCTGGCCCGGCGGATGCCGTGGCGGTGCCTGCTGGCCGTCCCGGCCGCCTACCTGGCGCTCGACGTCCCCGCCGTGCTGCTCGGCGCCGACCCCTGGCAGCTGCTGACGGTGTACGCCCGGCAGACCGGGACCTACCGGGACCTCACGCTCAACGCGCCGTCGGTCTACCAGTTCGTCTCGGTGCCGTCGGGTGAGGACGATCCGGTGCGCCGGGCGGGCGTGCTGGTCGCGGGCGCGTTGGTGCTGGCGCTGATCGCCCTGGCGGTCCGGGCCCTGCGAAGCACCGGAGGTGCGGCCGGAGAGTCCCTTGCCGGCAGGTCCACGGCCGGGGGCGGACGGGCGGGGCTCACCGGGACGGGGATCCTGCTGCTGGCCACGGTCTTCGCGATCGCGGTGCCGTTCCTGCTGCCGTCCATGCACGAGCGCTACTTCTACGTCGCGGACGTCCTCAGCGTGATCGTCGCCTTCCACCTGCCCCGGCAGCTCTGGTACCTGCCGGTGCTGGTCCAGCTCGCGTCCCTCGGCAGCTACCTCAAGTTCATCGCACCCGGCGTGGCGCCGTACCTGTCGATGCCGGCCCACGGCGCGCTGATGCTGCTGGCGCTGGTCGCCGTACTCCGGGCCGCCGCCCGGGAGTTCGGCCTGCTCCGGGTCTGACCGGAGCCGGGGTGGGCCCGGCGGCGCTGCCGCACCCACCCTGACTCCCTTGCGGGTGCGGTCAGTTGACGAAGACCGCCGGGCTTCCCGACTGGCTGGTGTCCGCGACCGGCCCGTACGTCGCGGAGAAGTAGCCGTCGGCCGGGCAGAGCGTCGAACCGCCGCTCTTGGCGAAGTGCTCGGTGCGGAAGGCCAGGCTGTGCGCGGTGTTGTCGGCGCTGCCGGTGAACGCGCCGCTCAGCTGGTAGGAGCAGGTGATGGTGCCGAACCAGGTGTCCAGCACGGCGGTGGCCTGGATCGGCCCGGCGGACCCGCCGGTCAGGGTGACCGGCAGGCCGGGCGCGTCGGAGACGGTGACGCCGTACGGCAGGTTGCCGACCGTCAGGCTGCGCACCGAGGTGACCCCGGTGACGTTGGCGGTGCACGAGCCGAAGGTCAGCCCGGTCAGCGACGCGGTCGCGCTGCCCGGCGCCGCCGGGTTGCCCAGCACCGAGGCCGAGAGCTGCGAGGTGGCGCAGGTGACACCGGTGGTGCTGGTCGCGGTCGAGTAGAAGGTGGCCTTGGTGCCCGGGGCGAGCGGTGCGGCGAGCGCGTCGCCGACGGCGACGGCGGTGCCGCCCGCGCTCCCGGCGGTGAGGACCGGGCCGGCGGCGAGGGACTCGGGTGACGCGAAGGCGGGTACGGCGGCCAGCGCGAGCGCGGCGGTCGCGCAGACGGCGGCGGCGGTGGCGGGGAGGCGGCGGCTGAAGCGCATGGGAAAATCTCTTCCTCGGTGAGGGGCGAGAAGACGTCCTCTCGCGCGCTCCCGAGCGGTGGGGACCGGGGAGCGCGCGGCGTTTCCGGGTCCACAGGGTCCAGCCGTGACCGCATGCCGTCAAGGCGATCGGACGAACTTGCTGACATTTCGTCAACAAGACCGTCCGCGCCGACGACGCCACGGCGCCGCGACGCCACGGCGCCCTGGGCTTGCGGCGCGGGTCTTCCCTCCACCCGCCGGGAACCGCCACTGTGGTGGACGCGGATCCCTCGGACGGGGTGGGTGGAGTGGGCGACCAGCACGAGACGCACAACAGGATCAGCCAGAGCACCATCCACGGCAACGTGTTCATGGGCGGCGTTCTCACGCTGATGGGCGGCCGCAGACCGCGCCTGCGGCTGCTGATCGCCGTGCTGTGCGTGCTGGCCCTGCTGGGCGCCGGCACGACGTACTGGGCGCTGACCGCGACGGAGGGCGGCAGGGGGCCGGAACTCGGCGCCCACTACGACCCCGAGCACGCCGACGCCGACTCGACCACGGTCGTCCCCCGGGTCGTCAAACCGACCGACCCGCCGGCCGTCACCGGCTGCGAAGCCGCCCGGACGTGGGCGCACGCGCAGGGCGGTACGGACGTGGGCGCGTCGCCGCTGTCGGTCTCGATGGTCGGCAACGGCCACACCGTGGCGATCGAACAGGTGCGGGCGACGATCGTGGGCGAGCCCCGCGACCCGCTGCCCGGCACGGTCGTGGACTGCGCCGGACAGGGGGAGGGCAAGAAGATCGACATGGGTGTCGACCTGGACTCCCCGAATCCGGTCGCGCTGATCGGGGCCGCCGGACCGGTGTCGTTCGCCCCCTACTTCACCGACAAGTACCTCTACCTGGAGGACCGGAAGCCCGAGATCGTCAGCCTCACCGTGCTCGCGACCCGGCACAGCTACGACTACGTGCTCACGGTCGAGGGCACCGTCGACGGCAAGCGCCGCACCTGGACGCTGAAGGACGGCGACCGCCCGTTCCACGTCTCCGGGGTGCGCAGGGAGTCCGGCACCGAGCTGTCGACCCACGGCAGGGGCTGGGAGACGAGCTACGGCACCGGCTCCGGCGAGCGCATCCGGTGCAACCCCTGCTACGACCAGGACCAGCAGGAGATCCCGGGCACCACGGTCGCCGTCGCTCCGGCCGGCTACAGCTTCCCCTCCAAACCGGGATACCAGCCCGGGGATCCGATCGCCCCGCCGAAGGACCGGCCGACCGCGCAGACGCCGCCGCTGACGGTGGACGGGCACGACGCGGAGTCCGTCGCGATCGCCTGGGCCGTCACCTCGGGCACCTTCGACACCTCCCGCGGCGACACCGGGCCGGCGGCCGTCCTGAGCCGGTCGCGCCGGTACCTGACGTCCGAACTGGCCGCCGCCGGCGGCGGGTTGACCGCCTGCGAGGAGAACGGGTCGGCCTGGCCCGCCGACCTGACCGCACGCCGGGGCTGGTCGCTGGTCAGATGGGTGGTCGCGGGGCCCGCGGCGGGCCGCTTCGATCCGCGCGACCTCACCGGCGAGGTGGTCGAGCTGGAGGTCTCCGCCTACTGCACCTACGCCGCCGAGGAGGGCTGGTTCCGAACGCCCAGGCAGTCGTACACCCCGCGACTGACGCTCCGACGCGGGCCCGACGGCGGCTACCTGATCTCCGACATCGGCAAGGTGACCTACGACATCCCGGCGCTCACCGACCCGGCCCCGCAGCCCTGAACGGCCCGACCCGAGCGCCGCGCCCCGAGGGCCTGTCTTCGAACTCGCGTCTGCGAGAATCCCGGCATGGCTGAGCACGAGAGCGACCACGGCTACCTCCTGGACAACCGCCAGTCGGAGGCGGGCACCCGCTTCGGCGCCCTCGCCGAACTCTTCGACCCGGTGACCTTCCGGCACGTCGACGCCCTCGGGATCGGCCCCGGCATGCGCTGCTGGGAGGTCGGCGCGGGCGGCCCCTCGGTGCCGCTCGGGCTCGCCGAACGCGTCGGCCCGACCGGCGCGGTGGTCGCCACCGACATCGACGTCTCCTGGACCGCCCCCGCCGCCGGCGGCGTGATCGAGGTGCTGCGCCACGACGTGGCCGCCGACCCGCCGCCGCCCGGCGGCTTCGACCTGGTGCACGCCCGGCTGGTCCTGGTGCACGTCGCCGACCGCGCCGAGGCCCTGCGCAGGATGGTGCGGGCGCTGCGCCCCGGCGGCCGGCTGCTCCTGGAGGACGCCGACCCGGCCCTGCAACCGCTGCTCTGCCCCGACGAGTCCGGCCCCGACGAGCGCCTCGCCAACCGGCTGCGGACCGGCTTCCGCACCCTGATGGCGGGCCGCGGCGCCGACCTCGCGTACGGGCGGACGCTGCCCAGGGCGCTGCGCGAGGCGGGCCTGGTCGACGTCCAGGCCGACGCGTACTTCCCGATCACCTCGCCGGCCTGCGCGGTCCTGGAGGACGCGACCGTCCGGCAGATCCGCGGACTGCTGGTACGGGAAGGCCTCGCGACGGACGAGGAGATCGACCGCCACCTGGCCAACGTCGCCACCGGCCGGCTCGACCTGGCCACCGCCCCGATGATCTCCGCCTGGGCGCGCCGCCCGTGACGTCCCCCGGGCCGCCGCCCGCAGGCCTGGACGGGGCCGGGGTCGGCGTGCTGCTCGCCGAGGTGCGGGCCTCCGCCGGGCGGGTCCTCGCCACCGTCGGCACGCTGACCGACCGGCAGGCCCGCGAGCCCTCGACGCTGCCCGGCTGGAGCCGCGCCCACGTCCTCACCCACCTCGCCCGCAGCGCCGACGCGTACCGGTGGCTGCTGACCGTGGCCCGCACCGGCACCGAGCCGGGTCCGCGCGCCGGGTCCGCCGCGCCGGACCGCGCCCCGCGTGAGGGCGCCGGGCGCGGTGCGGCGGAGCCGGCCGCCGACCTGCGGGACAGCCTGGACGGGATGTTCGCGGCGGCCGCCGCGATGCCCGCCGAACGGTGGTCCACGCCGGTCACCGCCCTCGCCGGCTGGCGGCACCCGGCGTGGTTCACCCTGCACCGGGCGTGGCGGGAGCTCGAAACCCACCACGTCGACCTGGACCTCGGCCGCTCGACCGCCGACTGGCCCACCGGGTACGTCGCCTGGGCGCTCGACGGGACGGCGGCCGCCCTGGCCGCGCGCGGATTCCCCGTCGCCCGGCTGACGGCCACCGACCTCGGCCGCGACTGGGCCCTGGCGCCGTCCGGCCCCACCGTCAGCGGCCCCGGCCACGCCCTGCTCGCCTGGCTGTCGGGGCGCGGGTCGGTGGAGCGCCTGCGGGCGGAGGGCCTGCGGGCGGACGGGCCGCTGCCCGGGCCGCCGGGGTGGCCGCTGCCGCCGGTGCCCGGCTGGGGCTGAGACGGCGGGTCCGGCGTCCGGTCGCCGGAATGCGGCAACATCTGCTCCTGTAGCGGCGGTTCGGCCTCGTTCACCTCCGCGTCGGCGGGGTTTCCCGAGGGGCGGGTCCACTGGAACGGCGGCTCCGGCGGGTTCCGGCGGCGCGATGCCGCCGTCCGCCGTCCGCCACCCGCAGGGGAGGTGGCGGGCGGCGGCCGCCCGGCGCAGACTCAGCAGGCATGACGCCCTCCCTCCCGACCACGGACCGAACCCCGACCACGGACCGAACCCCGACCATGGACCGACGCCCGCACCTGCTCGTCGTGAGCGGCCCGCCCGGGGCGGGCAAGACCACGCTGGCGCACGCCCTGGCCGACGCGCTCGGCCGCCCAGCGGTCTGCCGGGACGAGATCAAGGAGCGGATGGCCGCTGCCCGGCCGGCCCCGGCCAAGGACCTGGGCCTGGATTTGGGCCCGGACCAGAACCTGAACCAGCGGACGCTGACCGAGTTCTTCCGCACCGTCGACGGACTCCTGCGCGCGGGAACGGACCTGGTGGCGGAAGCGGCCTTCCAGGACCGGCTGTGGCGGCCCGGTCTGCTGCCGCTCGTCGGCCGCGCCGAGCTGCGCATCGTACGCTGCACCGTCGACCCCGGGACCGCCCGCGAGCGCATCGCCCGCAGGGCCGCCGAGGAACCCGGTCGCGCCGTCCACGCGGACGGTGAGCTGCTGCGCCGCATCGCGCGCGGCGAGCGGCCGATCGAGTCCTGGGTGCCGATCGCGCTCGACGCCCCCTGCCTGGCCGTGGACACCACCCGGGGCTGGAACCCGCCGCTGGAGCGGATCACGGCCTTCGCCGCCGGTGCCGCCGATGCCGCCGAGGAGCCGTCCGGGTGGGTGGGGAACCACGTGCCGCGGGGTCGGAAGAGCTGACAGGACCGCGCGGTGCCGCGATCACGTCCCGAGCGTCCGGGACCTGTGCCGGCCCCTCCTGCGGCGCCACGCCCTAACCTCGACGGTATGGACGCGTTCGAACACCCGGGCGGGCAGGCCGTCGTTCCCCCGGGCGAGGAGCTGGAAGGCCTGGTACGGCTGCTGGACCGGCGCGGCGCGGTGGTGCTCAGCGGGGCCGGGCTGTCCACCGAGTCCGGCATCCCCGACTACCGCGGCGCCACCGGCCGCCGCCGCAGCGGCACCCCGATGACGTACCAGGAGTTCACCGGCAGCGCGGAGGCCCGGCGCCGCTACTGGGCCCGCAGCCACACCGGCTGGCCCGCGATCGCCGGGGCCCGGCCCAACGCCGGGCACCACGCGGTGGAACGGCTGCGCCGGGCCGGGCACGTCGCGGCGGTCATCACCCAGAACGTGGACGGCCTCCACCACGCGGCCGGCACCCGGGAGGCCGTCGAGCTGCACGGCGGACTCCGCCGGGTGGTCTGCCTCGACTGCCGCCGCACCAGCACCCGGGCCGAGCTGGACCGGCGGCTGGAGGAGCTCAACCCGGGCTTCCGGCCGACCCGGGCGGAGCTGCGGCCCGACGGCGACGCGCGGCTGCCGCAGTCCGCGGTGGACGGCTTCCGGGTCGCCGCCTGCACGGCGTGCGGCGGCGTGCTCAAGCCCGACGTGGTCTTCTTCGGCGAGAACGTCCCGCCGCCCCGGGTCGAGCACTGCTACGAACTGGTCGACGCGGCGGGCTCGTTGGTGGTCCTCGGGTCCTCCCTGGCGGTCCTGTCCGGGCTGCGCTTCGTCCGCCGCGCCGCCCGGGCCCGGCTGCCGGTCGCGATCGTCAACCAGGGGCCGACACGCGGGGACGAACTCGCCGGGCTCCGCCTCGACCTGCCGCTGGGGGCGGCCATGACGGAGGTCGCCCGGCTGCTCGACGCCGCCTGACCGGGCCGGCCGGCGTTCCGGCCGGCCCGGTCGGTGCCCCGATCGGCCCGGTCAGCCGGCGGGCAGGGCCGGTCGGCCTGGCCGGGGCCGCCGTGGCTCTTGCGGGTTCCTGAAAGGGACGGAAAGCGGGGTGCCTCCCTCGCCTTCTCTTGTCGTCGGGCGGGCCCGCCCGACGACATTGATCGGTCACCGGACCCGCACGGCGGGTCGGCTCGCCGCGCACAGGAAGTCGGCCCGGCCGACTTCCTACGCAGCGGTAGCGGCGCTGCATGGTGGGGTGAGGCGCTATTCGGCTGTCGACCATCACCGTCCCCGAGATCCCGCAGGCCGTGCGGGACTTGACCGCCGTCGGCATCCGTTCGGTGGAGGTGTTCGCCAACAGTCCGCGCCGCGACGAGCGGGCCGCCGGTGCCGTCGCGTCGGACAGCCTGATGGTGCGGGCCATCCGCGCCGTCGAGGACACCGAGCCCGGCATGGCCGTGATGACCCGGGGTACCACCCGGGCCGTGCGGCAGGCGCTGGACGTGGCGACCATGCCGCACCTGATCTTCGACTCCGCCCTCTACGAGGGCTACCGCACCACCATGCGGGCCGTCCCCGCCCCCGCCGCCCGCCGCCCGTTCCGGATCAGCCCTCGCAGTCCGGAGACCGCCGTCGACACCGGACTCGCCTTCCTCGACGAGGGGGCGGACATGCTGCTGCTGGAGCCGGGGATGCTGTCGGTGGACGTGCTCGCCAGCCTCAGGGTCAGGACGGCAGCCCCGCTGATGCCGTTCTCCGTCTCCGGCGAGTACACCCGCCTCGCCTCGCCCCGCCCGACCCGGCCACCGGACGGCGGGACTTCCACCCGCTCGCGGAACTGTTCACCATGCTCAAACGGGCCGGAGCGGACCGGATCGTCACCTACGCGGCAGTGGGCCGGACCTCCGCCAGGATGCCCTCCGCGCCCTGGTCCAGCAGGAGGCCGGCCACCAGTACTCCCAGCTTCTCCGGCTCGCTCACCGGGCCGGAGAGCCGCGCCTCCACCTGCCGCCCGCCGTCCACGGAGGTGACCTGCCCGTGCAGGGTCAGCACGTCGCCGTCGGCCTTGCCGAACGCGCCGACCGGCACCGTGCATCCGCCGTGGAGCTCCGCCAGCATCGCCCGCTCGGCCCGCACCTCCGCGTCGGTTACCGGGTCACCGGAACCGGCCAGGACCTCGCGGGCCCACTCGTCGTCCTCCCGGATCTGGATGCCCAGCGCGCCCTGCCCGGGAGACGGCGGAAACAGCCCGACCGGCAGGATCTCGCTGATCTCCTCGCCGCGGCCGAGCCGCTTGATCCCGGCGGCCGCCAGGACGACAGCGTCCAGCTGCTGTGTCCTGAGCTTGCCGAGCCTGGTCGGGACGTTCCCCCGGATCTCCACCGGCACCAGGTCCGGACGGACGTGCAGCAGCTGGGCGATCCGGCGCGACGCCGACGTCCCGATCCTGCCCCCGTACGGAAGGTCCGCCAGCGTCGAGCCGCACAGCGCGTCGTGCACGTCCGCGCGGGTGGGCGGGGGCAGGAGGATCAGGCCGGGCGGGTTCGCGGTCGGCAGGTCCTTGAGCGAGTGCACGATCACGTCGACCTCACCGGACACCAGCGCGTTCACCTGGTTCACCGAGAACGCCGAGCCGCCGCCGCGCTCCGAGACGTCCCTCAGGGCCGACCTGCGGTCCTGGTCACCGGCCTCCGTGATCACTCGCCGACGGAACACCACGTCGGGGAAGCGCTCCCGCAGCGGCGCCAGGAACTCCCTGACCTGAGCCCGCGCCAGGTGACTGGCCCGCGACCCCACCACCAGTGTGCTCATAAGCCAACTCCCAGCAGCTGAAGAGGTGTTGACCGCATGCTACTCGCATCGAACACACCCGGTTTCCGACGTTATGTCGGAAACCGGTCGAGAATCCACGGGGGACGTACACCCCCCCCCGGTTCTCCACGCCCCGGTACGGAGCATCACCGACATCGCGATCGCGGACAGCCGTGGCTGACAGTCTCCTCCAGAGCGTGTGCTTCGCTCTGGCAGGATGCGCCGGTGATCAACTACAGCACCGATCTCTCCGATCTCACGGAGCAGGATCTTTCCGGGTTCTTCGTAGGCTGGCCCGCACCGCCGACGGCCGCGCAGCACCTTGCCGTACTCAAGGGCAGTTACCGGGTCGTGGTTGCTCTGGATGCCGGGACGGGGCGCGTCGTGGGCTTCGTCAACATGATCAGCGACGGGGTCCTCACGGGCTTCATCCCGTGGCTGGAGGTCTTGCCCGAATACCAGGGGAAAGGCATCGGCGGGCAGCTGGTCCGGCGGGTCCTCGCCGAGGCGGAACATCTGTACTCCGTGGACCTGACCTGCGACGAGCCGCTGCGCGCGTATTACGAGAAGCTCGGAATGCTGCCGCTGAGAGGCATGGCCGTCCGACGGTGGCAGGTACTGGCCCCGGAGCACCGAGCTCCGGCGGAGTCCTGAAAGCCGCGGTTGACTACGGCCCCGCCGACTTCCTACGCAGGTGTGGTGGTGCCGTTGCCGCTTCGGAAAGGCCGAAGCGGCAACAGGCTCAGCTGTGCGTTCGGCGGCCCCGGCCAGGGCTGGCCGGGGCCGCCCAGGGCCTTTGTGGAAGGGGTGGGCGGGCAGGCACCGGATCTGTTTGGGCGGGCCCGTGTGCTTGCGCGCGGGCCCGCCCTGAAAGATCCTCAATTCTGGCTCTACCCAAGGTTCCGTGCACGGGCGAGGTGCCGCAGTTCTGCGGTCCGCCGGTTGAACTCAGCCGAGGGCGTTCACCAGTTGTTCCGCCCTGGCGGCCGCCTCGTCAGCACCGGTGGTCTCGAGTTCCACTGAGAACGGCTCGCCGTGCGATGTCTGGGTGTAGACGAGATAGCGCCCTTCGGGGACGAGCGCGATGCCGATGGCGAGGACGTCTCCGCTACCGAGCCACCATTGGGGCCCTGTACTGAACCGGAGCGTTGCATGACTCGTGAACGGGTAGTAGCGGCTCAGCGAGGTGCTTCTCGCGGCGAGGACCAGGTCCCGCAGGATGGGCGGGATCCACGACCCGCCGGAAGTCCGGCCGAAGTCGTCCTGTTCCGCTGCTGCTCGGGCCTGGAAGTCCCACGCCTCACTCAGAGGGTCTGTCACGCCTGAGATTCTGCCGTGGTTGCCCGTCCCCGGAAAGGTGCCGCTTCGGCCTGGCCGAAGCGGCCATGGAGGGTGGGGCGAACTGAAGGCTGAGGGCGGTGGTTCTGGCGGCCCCGCCGGCCGTTCCCCTCCTTCCCCGGGCCGGATCCGTCGGCGGTGTGAGAATGCCGGGACGGGGAAGGCGAGCCAGGGGAGGGCGAGCATGCTGACCGAGTCGGTGTACCGGACCGAGGACGTGGAACCGCGGGACCGCTTCGAGTACTGGCAGCAGCAACTCGTCCGGCTGATCGCGCCGTTCGACGTCCGCACCGAGCACAGGGCCGACTTCCGGTCCGAGGTGCACATCCTGCCGCTCGGCGACGTGGCGCTCTGGACGATGGAGCACCCGCCGCTCGCCGCGAGGCGGTCACCACGCCTGATCCGCTCGTCCACCGACCCCGAGCTGTACCTGTTCTCGCTCCCGTTCGGCGACTCCGCCACCGCGGTCCGCTCCGACGGCCTCGGCGCCTACCGCCCGCACGACGTGGTCCTGCAGGACAGCGCCCGGCCCCTCCTCCTCCAGGCGAGCACCGACGATCCGCGCCAGCGGGTCCGCGGGGGCTGGCTGACCGTGCCCCGGCAGGCGCTGCCGCTGTCGCCGGACCGGATCGGCGCGCTCACGGCCCGCCGGATGCCCGGGGGCACGGGCGTGGGCGCCCTGCTCGTCCAACTGCTCGCCGGCATCGCCGCCGACCCCGGCGCCTACCGGGCCGGCGACGCACCCCGGCTGGGCACCGTCGCCCTCGACCTGGTGTCGGCGCTGCTCGCCCACCACCTCGACGCCGAGGACGCCGTACCGCCGGAGAGCCGGCGCCGGGCGCTGGTCCAGCGGATCCGGGCCTTCATCCGCGCCCACCTGCACGAACCGGACCTCGACCCCGGCGCCGTCGCCGCCGCGCACCACATCTCGGTCAGCTACCTGCACCGCCTCTTCGAGGGCGAAGAGGAGACCGTCGCCGCCTGGATCCGCCACCAGCGCCTCGAACGGGCCCGCCGCGACCTCGCCGACCCGGCCCTGGCCGCCACCCCCGTCCACGTCATCGCGGCCCGCTGCGGGTTCCCCCGCGCCGCCGACTTCAGCCGCGCCTTCCGCGGCGCGTACGGGCTGCCGCCCCGCGACTTCCGGCACGGCGCCGCCGCGACGGCCGCGGGTGGACGCTGAGCGAAGCGGACGTGGACCGGCTGCTAACGACAACACCCCTGGGGTCTCGGCAAGCTGATGCTGTGTCCACCGCGGGGGATCAGGTGGTGGACGCGAACACACCGACACCCTCGAAGGGGGACCATCCATGTCCAGCAACGGACTCCGCAGGAACCCGCGCTCCGCCGCCGTCATCGGCCTCGCCGCCCTGGCGCTCGGGCTCACCGTCCTCGGCGGCGGTCAGGCCGTCGCCGCGCCGCAGGACGACCCGCGCACGATCGGGACGCCCGTCACCATGTCGGAGTCCGCGATCACGGCGGCCAGCCTGCCGTGCATCACCAGCCCCGGGGTCAAGACCTGCTTCGACAAGGCCGGCGACAAGGTGCTCGTGCTCGACACCGCAAAGGACGGCTTCTCCGCCGTCGGCCGGTGGAGCACCGACTACGGCCGCACCGGCGCGTGCCGCAACGCCCTCGGCGTCGGCCACTGGGCGGAGTGCAACTACGACATGCGCGAGACGGGGCACATCCAGCTGAACAACGCCCTCTACGACGGCGACACCGGGCTGTTGGTGCTGACCGACACGTACTCGGGCTGGCTGTCGATCGGCTGACCTGCCGACGACCCGGCCCGCTCCCCGCCCGTACGACGGGCGGGGAGCGGCCCGTACGCCTACGCGTGGTCGGCCAGCACCTCGGCGATGACGTGGCGGGCGATGGCGGTCATCCTCGGGTCGCTGTCCCGGTAGTAGGCCACTTCCGACAGGGCGACGGACAGGGCCCAGCCGCGGGCGCGGGCCCAGGTGGCGTCGTCGGGGGCCGCGGCCTCGCGGAACGTCGCACGGGCGGCGGCGGGCAGGACGTACCAGGCGGGGATCAGGTCGACGGCCGGTTCGCCGAGGCCCGCGCAGCCGAAGTCGATGACGGCGCTCAGCCGGCCGTCCGGGGACACCAGCAGGTTGCCGGGCTGGAGGTCCCCGTGGAGCCAGACCGGCGGGCCGTCGGGAGCCGGGGCGGCCAGGGCCCGCTCCCAGGCGGCGGTCGCGGCGGGGGCGTCGACGAGGTCCGCCACGGCCGCGATCGCCTTCCTCGTCCCGGCGTCCCGGTCCGCCAGCGACTCGCTGCGGTAGGCGGCGGGGGCGCCGGCCGGGTCGATCCCGCGCATCGCGGTCACGAAGTCCGCCAAGTCCCGCGCCAGCACCCCGGGTTCGGCGATCCGGCCGGGCACCGGTGTGGTGCCGTCGAGCCAGCGCAGCACCGACCAGGGCCAGGGGCAGCCGTCGACCGGTCCGCCCACGGCCAGCGGGACCGGTACCGGGACCGGCAGCCGCGGGGCCAGCCGCCGCAGCCAGACGTCCTCCTTGGCGATCTCCTCGACCACCCCGGGGATCCGCGGGACGCGCACCACCAGCTCCGCCCCGAGCCGGTACATCGCGTTGCTGGTCCCGGCCGGTTCCACCGGCTCGACCGGCAGGCCGGCCCACTGCGGGAAGTGCTCTGCGACCATCCGGCGCACCAGCGCCTCGTCGATGTCCAGTTCGTCGGCGTGCAACTTGTGGGAGGTGGCCATAGCGACCGACCCTGCCAGCCACGGGCCGCGCCCGGCAACCGATTTGCCGCCGGACCGACGGCCGCCCGGAGGGCGGCGGCTAGCCCTGGCGGACCGCGCCCGCCGCGATCAGGGCGGGCAGCTCGCGCATGTCGTCGAAGACCACGGTGCCCGGCCCGGCCAGCCGCTCCGCGGCGGTGACGCCGCCCGCGTAGCCGAGTGCGCGCATCCCGGCGGCGCGGGCGGCCTCGACGCCGGGGCGGCTGTCCTCAACCACCACGCAGGCGGCCGGGTCGACACCCATCGAGCGGGCGGCGTGCAGGAAGAGGTCCGGTGCGGGCTTGCCGCGTTCGACCTCGGTGGCGCTGAAGATCCGCCCGGCGAAGTGGTCGTGGAGGCCGGTCCGGCCCAGGGTGTGGCGCATCTTCTCGTGGGTGCCGCTGGAGGCCACACAGGTGCGCAGGGTGATCGCGGCCAGCGCCTCCGGCAGGCCGTCCACGAGGGTCAGTCCGGCGTCCACCGCCTCGGCGTGCAGTTCGACGAAGCGCTTGCTCCACACCGTCGCCGTCTCGCCGCCGAGCCGTTCGGTGACCGTGGCCCGGTTGGCCGCCTCGGACCGTCCGACGAAGAGCTCGATCGCCTCCGCCTCGGTCAGCGGCCAGCCGTACTCCTCGCCGAGCCGCACCAGCACCCGGACGGCGATCACCTCGCTGTCCACCAGGACGCCGTCGCAGTCGAAAATCACCAGCTCAATCGGCTTGATCATCCCACCAGCATAGGCCGGTGCCCGTACCCGGGGGCCGGTGGCCGTCGAACTGGCCACCGGCGCCCGGGCGTTGGCGTCAGCCGGTCTGGATGGAGGTGTCGTCGATCACGAAGCTGGTCTGGAGCGAGGCGTCCTCGGTCCCGGCGAACTTCACGGTGACGGACTGGCCCGCGTAGGCCGACAGGTCGAAGGTGCGCTGCTGGTAGCCGGCCGCGGCGTCCACGTTGGAGTAGGTCTTCAGCGCGGTGCCGTTCACCG